>NZ_CAKVZL010000021.1:0-27655 GCF_934835595.1 Eubacterium sp. AF15-50 | reverse complement strand
TGCAAGCTCATTTCATGAACTTACAGCTCCATCACTTATCATAGAATGTCTATTTACAGACTTTATTTCACAGACTCGAAAAAACAACAGCCTCTTATTTTTGTTGCAATTAATTATGCAATAGTGTTAACTAATTTTGTTAATCTTGAAACTTTTCTGGCAACATTGTTCTTGTGGAAAATTCCCTTTGAACCAGCCATTTCAATAAGCTTTGTAGCTGCGATTAATGCTTCGTTAGCTGCAACCTTGTCGTTTGCTTCAACAGCAGCTTCAACTTTCTTAACAGCAGTCTTAACAGCTGACTTAACTGATTTGTTTCTTTCGTACTTTGTCTGATTAACTAAAATCCTTTTCTTTGCTGACTTAATATTAGCCATTTTTAATACCTCCGCTTATTAACGTTTAAGATTTCCGTTGAGAGAGATTGGAAATCCTGTTATATATCTGCGCCACTGGAAATGCGGACGTCGACGCAGACATCAAGGATTATTTTAGTAAAAGAAAAATAATATGTCAATAGTATTATTGAAAAATAATTAATAAAACATTAAAAGATGCTTAAACTAATTATAGGTATTAAATTAGTAGGAGAAGAAAATGTCTTTTTTGGAAAATAACAATATATATACAGATTTAGCCCTGGAAGAGAGGGAAAGATTTAAGGGAAATGTTGAAATTGAAGGTGTAAAAATAAATAAAAAATATGATGAAAACATGCATATGACTACTACGGTAGTGGATATATTTAACGAAAAGGGTGCTGGTGAAATGGGTAAGCCTGAGGGATGTTACGTTACAATGGAAACTAAACTGTTAAAGGATAATGATGAAGATTTCAGAAAGAAAATTGCTGAAGAATTAACTGACAACCTCGTAACAATTATGGAAAAACAGAGACCTGAAAGTGTATTGATTGTGGGGCTGGGAAACCTTTATGCCACTCCTGATGCATTAGGGCCTAAAACCGTGGAAAAAATAGAAAGCGGAAAGGGAGTATATTGTGTTTCTCCGGGTGTACTTTCCCAAACGGGAATGGAAACATTTTCCATAATTAAGGGGATTATAAATGAAGTAAATCCTGATTTAGTTATTGCTATTGACTCATTAGCTGCCCGTAATGTAAGGAGAATAACTACAACCATACAGATTACTGATACGGGAATTACTCCGGGGTCAGGTATAGGTAACCATAGGAAAGGAATAAATCAGGAGTCATTAAACCGAAAGGTTATTGCCATTGGCGTTCCCATGGTAGTAAGCGGTGCTACCATTGTTAATGACACTATGGAAAATTTAATTAAAATTCTATCTTCAGTTAAAAATAATTCCGTGGTAAAACTTTTTGAAGATTATACAGAGCAGGAGAAATACCAGCTGTTTGAAGAACTTTTGTCAGAGGAAACAGAGCAGATGTTTGTAACACCAAAGGATGTGGATGAAATTGTGGAAAATCTAAGCACAACCATTGCTCATGGACTTAATAAATATTGCAGGGAATTATTTAATTAAGTTCTAAGGGTAAAACTTGTGGCATATACTATATCAGTGGGACAAAGTGGGGTGAGTATGTGCAAAAAGGATTATATTTAAACAAAAACAGAATAAATATTTCAGAAAAACTGTTTTCGATTTCAGTGAAAATCATAATCGTATTATTGTGCATATATATAACCATCAGGTGTATTAATATGATTTCAGGAAACAAGGCAGGAGAAGTTACAGGGGAAGCCATAAATAATGCATCATCTGTAATTGCAAGGGAAATAGTTGAAAATTCGGGGATTATGAATGAATATATGCTTTATGTGGAGAATCACGGAAATATTTCTGAAATGGCAAAGAAGGAACTGTTAAACAAAATTGTTTCTGAATATATGATGCATAGTGAATATACTTATGATACAGCTGATCCGGGGTATGACCAGGTAATTAATCTTATATATGAAAATGCAAACTATGCAGAAAAAAAGGAACAGCCTACAGAAAAAGAGACAAAACCTAAAAAGAAAAAGGCAGTTGTGGCATCAGCAAATGTGATTGTTCCTACGCCAAAAATTACAGGAAGACTATATAATGCTCAAAACATAGGTAGCTTTAAAGATGTTATGGACAGATTTTATATTGTGACAGAGGCAACAAGCCTTTATTCTGGGGACATACCCATAAAATCTGCTTTAAACGAGAATTTTAAAATAAAAGGGAATAATACAAAACCTCAAATATTGATTTATCATACTCATTCCCAGGAAGAATTTGCTGACAGTAGCGACGATGTATCAACCACCATAATAGGAGTAGGAGACAGATTAGCCAAAATACTTAAAAGCCAGTTTGGGTATAATGTAATTCATGACACTACTAAATATGACATAGTAAATGGAAAGTTAGACAGAAGTGAAGCATATGATCAGGCAAGAGTAGGGGTTAAAAAGATTTTGGAAAAAAATCCTTCCATCAGCCTTGTGCTTGACATACATCGTGACGGTATAAATGAAAACACCAGATTAGTTACAGAGGTTAATGGAAAAAAGACTGCACAGATAATGTTTTTTAATGGTATGTCCAGATTTAAAAATTCAGGAAATATTGATTATTTGTATAATCCTTATTTATATGAAAATCTTGCGCTGGTTTTACAGATGAAAGTGAATGCAGAGGCTTATTATCCGGGATTTACAAGAAGAAATTACGTGAATGCTTATAAATATAATCTTGATTTGTGCAGGCAGTGCATGTTAATAGAGGTGGGAGCCCAGACTAATACATATGAGGAAGCGCAAAATGCGGCAGAGCCCTTAGCAATGCTTATAAATCTTACAATGGGTAAAAATAAACAAGGTGCTTCTAAGTAAGGGAAATCCTAAAACTTCAGCACCTTGTTTTATATAATTATTTTCTTCCTGTTGAACCAAATCCATCAGCACCTCTTACAGTATCTGAAAGTTCATTTACTTCATTGAAATTAACTTTCAAAAATGGAGTAACTACTATCTGGGCAATTCTGTCACCAGGCTCCACTGTGCGGGATTCTTGAGAGTGATTGTATAAGGCAACGGTGATTTCTCCACGGTAATCCGCATCGACTACACCAACTTTATTAGCGGGAGCTAATCCCATTTTGCAGGAAAGACCGCTTCTTGCATAAACAAGACCGGCATAGCCTTCAGGTATTTCCATGGCAAGACCTGTTCCAATAAAACTTGTTTCACCGGGATTGATGGTAATAGGTTCATCAAGGCAGGCGTAAAGGTCGGCACCTGCTGCGTAGTCTGAACCATAAGTAGGAACAATGGCTTTTTCATTTAGTTTTTTTATGTTTAACTGCATTTTTAATCTCCTTAAAATTTTTATATTTCTTTCTTCCACAAACATATTCTGCCGGAAGAAAGAGTTTCCGGCAACTTAATAAGACGCTGGTTTTCAGAACCTCTGAAAACAAGATTAAGGTTCTTTAGGGATTCTATAAAGGGACCATCTACTAAAACGTCAATATATGACATAAGTTCTTTTGTGTATGGCCATTTATCATACATATATCCCATAATGTCCCGTTCAAATTCATAACCGGTATAGCACCATATGTTTTTATCAGGGTAAGTTTCTTTAATTTTTTTTGCCAGAAGAAGAAGGTCATGTTGATTCTCCTTTGCAAATGGCTCTCCACCTAAAAAAGTAATACCTGCATAGGCGGGGAAGCTTAGTTCCTTAATAATGCAATTAATGGTTTCGTTAGTAAAAGGCTTTCCATAACTGAAATCCCATGCCTGCTGGTTAAAACATCCGGGACATCTGTGAGGACAGCCGCTTACAAACAGGGATAACCGGATTCCGGGACCATTTGCCACATCATAAGTTTTTATTTCTGCATAATTCATGTTAATGAACTCCTAATAGTTTTATAAATTAAATATTGGCTTTAACAGCTTCGCTTACAACATTTGCCACATCAGGGTTAAATGCTTCAGGAAGTATATTATTTTCATTTAATTCATTATCAGGAACTAATGAAGCAATGGCTAAAGCAGCTGCAAGCTTCATTTCCTCTGTAATCTGTTTTGCTCTGCCTTCAAGGGCACCTTTAAATATTCCCGGAAAGGCTACAACGTTGTTTACCTGATTTGGAAAATCAGAACGTCCTGTTCCCACAACTTTAGCACCGGCAGCCTTAGCTACATCAGGCATGATTTCAGGTACAGGATTTGCCATGGCAAACATAATGGCATCTTTATTCATGGTTTTAACCATTTCACCGGTAACAATGTTTGGAGCGGAAACTCCTACGAAAACATCTGCACCAACTAATGCATCTTTTAACGTGCCGTTTTCTCCGGAAAGGTTTGTAACTTCAGCCATTTCCTTCTGAGCCCAGTTAAGGTCTTTAATATCCTTTGATAAAATACCGTAAAGACCGCATATTGTTAAATTCTTAAAACCATATTTAAGCAAAAGCTTTGAAATTGCAATACCGGCAGAACCGTCGCCGTTTACTACAACCTTACAATCTTCTTTTTTCTTTCCAACAACCTTAAGGGCATTAATTATACCAGCCAAAACTACAATGGCAGTACCATGCTGGTCGTCATGAAATACAGGAATATCAAGGATTTCCTTTAATTTAGTTTCTATTTCAAAACATCTTGGAGCAGATATATCTTCTAAGTTAATTCCACCAAATCCCGGGGCAATTCTTACTACAGTATCTATAATTTCCTGAGAATCCTGGGTATCTAAGCAGATAGGAACCGCATTTACCCCACCAAATTCTTTAAATAAAACAGCCTTTCCTTCCATAACAGGCATTGCAGCTTTTGCTCCGATATTTCCAAGTCCCAAAACGGCACTTCCATCGGATACCACGGCTACAGTGTTGGCTTTCCATGTGTATTTATAAACGTCATCAGGATTTTTTGCTATTTCCATACATGGCTTTGCAACTCCCGGTGTATAAGCTAATGATAAATCTTCTCTTGTTTTTACATGGCATTTGGCTTCAGTAGTAATTTTACCATTCCATTTTTCGTGTAATTCCAGTGCTTTTTCGTCTGTTGTCATTTTATACCTCCAAAAATTAAAAATGTCATTAAGTACGGTAAATTCATACATTAATAAAGCATATCATATTTTTAGAATTTACTCTATTATTTTTTAAAAATATGTGTTAGAATGAATTGTCTGAAAAAAGATGTCTTTGGGGTATCCCCAATATTAAATCCATTATATAGAGATTAATAAATTAAAACTAAAAACACTTATTAGGGTAATAACCCTTGAAAGGAGTCTAATGAGAGAAAAGTTAAGTTCATTGCCTGTAGTTCAGCTGAGAGAAATTGCAAAGGCTAATGGTATTAAGTCTGTTACAATAATGAGAAAACAACAGCTTATAGACAGAATTATTGAGGTTAATGAAAAAAAGGAACAGGAGACATTAGAAAAGGAAGCAGCTAAAAAGGCTGAAACACTGGTAAAGAGTACATCTGACGAAGAAAAGAAACCGGTAGGAAGAGAACATTCATCACGAAGAAGTAAAAGTGGTGAAGTTAAAAAAAGCAGAGAACACAGATCTTCAAAAGAACATCGTAAGGTAAAAAGTAAAAACATAGAAGAAAATAATAGAGAAACAAAGATTACAAAAGAGGTTAAGGAACAGAAAAATGAATTACCTCAGGAAGATAATGATACTAAGACAGGTATTCTAGAGGTATTATCTGAGGGATATGGATTTATAAGATGCGACAATTATCTTCCGGGAGAGGCTGATGCTTATGTGGCACCATCCCAGATTAAAAAATTCAGACTTAAAACAGGAGATATGATTACAGGAAAAGTCCGTGATAAGAAAGAAAATGAAAAGTTTGGAGCGTTGTATTACTTAGAGAAGATTAATGGAGAACCTCTTGAAAATTCCATTAACAGACCAAGTTTTGAAACACTGACGCCTGTTTTTCCGAATGAGAGAATACATCTTGAAACAGACGGACATAGCATTGCAATGAGAATTGTTGATATTGTAAGTCCTATAGGTAAAGGCCAGCGTGGTATGATTGTTTCGCCACCTAAGGCAGGAAAAACAACATTATTAAAGGAAACAGCTAAGGCAATACAGCAGAACAATCCTGAAATGCACATGATTATTCTTCTTATTGATGAAAGACCGGAAGAAGTAACAGATATTAAGGAAGCAATACAGGGTGAAAATGTTGAAGTAATTTATTCTACATTTGATGAATTGCCGGATCATCATAAGAGAGTTTCTGAAATGGTTATAGAGAGAGCAAAAAGACTTGTTGAACACGGAAGAGATGTAATTATTCTCCTTGACAGTATTACAAGACTTGCAAGAGCATATAACATGACTGTTCCACCAAGTGGAAGAACTCTTTCCGGTGGTCTTGATCCTGCAGCTCTTCACATGCCAAAGAGATTTTTTGGTGCCGCAAGAAATATGCGTGAAGGCGGCAGTCTTACAATACTTGCCACAGCGTTGGTTGATACGGGAAGTAAGATGGATGATGTGGTATACGAGGAATTTAAGGGAACAGGTAATATGGAACTTGTTTTAGACCGTAAATTATCTGAAAAGAGAATTTTCCCTGCTATAGATATTACGAAGTCCGGAACAAGAAGAGAGGACTTACTTTTAGATTCCGATGAACTTGGAGCATCATATATAATTAGAAAAGAAACCAACGGCATGCGAAAAGAAGATGCTGTTGAACAGATACTTAACCTGTTTGCAAGGACAAGTGACAACAAAGAATTCGTTCAAAAAATAGGAAGATTAAAGATAACATACACTAACAATAATGGTGGTGGATATAATAACAACCATAATAACAGAGATAACTACAATAATCGTTAAAAAAGGGTTGCTATTATGTTATCACTATGATATAATGTCTAGGCTATTGAGTAAAAACGGATTGGCGTTGCCAATTAGCATAAAAATAAAAAAGAGGTGAATGTAATGAGAAAAGGAATCCATCCAGATTACCAGGAAGCAACCGTTACATGTAACTGTGGTAACACATTCGTAACAGGTTCAACTAAAAAAGAACTCCATGTTGAAATTTGCTCAGCATGTCATCCTTTCTACACAGGACAGCAGAAAGCTGTTTCAGCCCGTGGTAGAATTGATAAGTTCAACAAAAAATATGGTATCAAATAATTTTAAGGATAACAGGTTGAGAAGTGATTCTCAACCTATTTTCTTATGTATATATACAGGTGACTAATATGAGTGAGAATAATAAACTTGGTTCATCAGGAATTGGCGGTCAGGCAGTTTTAGAAGGCATAATGATGAGAAATAAAGATGATTATGCCGTTGCCGTAAGAAAGTCAGATGGAACCATTGAAGTAGAAGTAGAAAAGTATAAGGGAATAACAAAGGGTAATAAAATACTGTCCCTTCCGTTTATAAGGGGAGTCTTTAATTTTATTGATTCAATGATTTTAGGAATAAAAACATTAACATTATCTGCAAGCTTTTTTGATGATGAAGGAGAAGAAGAACCGGATAAATTTGAGGAATGGCTTCTTAGAAAATTTGGAGATAAGGCAGAAAAAATAATAATGAGATTTACAGTGGCTTTATCTGTTGTAATAGCAGTGGTAATGTTTATGCTGCTACCTTTATTTATTGCTGATTTAATGGAAAAATATGTGCCGGGCATTACTCAGAGTCATGTGCCGGTTATAGAAGGTATTGCCAAAATGATAATTTTTATTGGCTATCTTTTACTTATTTCATTAATGAAGGACATACAAAGAACTTTTATGTATCATGGTGCAGAGCACAAATGTATTAACTGTATAGAAAACGGAAAGGTGCTTAATGTTGAAAATGTAAGAAGCAGCTCAAGATTTCATAAGCGTTGTGGAACAAGCTTTTTGTTAATTGTGTTAGTTATAAGTATTATTATGTTTTTACTTATCAGAACAGATACAGTATGGCTTAAATATTTAATAAGAATATTACTTATTCCGGTAATTGCAGGCATTTCCTACGAATTTATCAGAAAGGCAGGTTCTTCTAATAACCCTATAATCAGTGCTTTAAGTAAGCCGGGATTGTGGATGCAGAGAATTACAACAAAAGAGCCTGATGATGATATGATAGAAGTTGCAATAGAAGCTGTTGAGGCAGTTTTTGACTGGGAAACTTATTTAAGAGATAATGGAATTGCACTTCCGGAAGATAAAAAAGAAGAACCGTTGCCTGAAAGTTACGAAGAAGTTAAGGCAGGCTCAGGGTATAATTGGAAATTTTAGACTATGGAAAAGATTTTAATTAAAGATTTAATAGCTAAAGCTTCTGAAAAGTTAAAAAAGGCAGAAGTGACAGACTATGTTATAGACAGCAGACTTCTGGCAGAATATGTTTTTCATATAGATTATTACAAACTTTTGGTACATCCTGACATGGAAACAGATGTGAAAAATGCACAGATATACAATCAGCTGATAGAAAAAAGAGCTGCGCATATACCTCTTCAACATCTTACAGGAAATCAGGAGTTTATGGGAATTAATTTTAAAGTCAATGAAAATGTTCTCATACCAAGGCAGGACACTGAAATATTAGTGGAAGAGGTTATTAAATATATTAATAGTCAGGAACGTAAAGTAAAGGTTCTTGATATGTGTACCGGTTCAGGATGTATAGCCATATCAATAGATAAATTATGTGATAATGCACAGGTTGTTGGAGCAGATATTTCAAAGAAGGCCTTGGAGATTGCTGAAATTAACAATAAAGAAAATAGTGCCGGGGTTGATTTTATAGAATCTGATTTATTTGAAAATATAAAGGAATGTTTTGATGTAATAGTGTCAAACCCTCCATATATAGAATCAGAAAAAATAGAAAAGCTGATGCCTGAGGTTAGAGACTTTGAACCCCGCATTGCGCTGGACGGAACAAAAGACGGACTTGAATTTTATAGGAACATATGTAACAATTTAAGTCGGTATTTAAAAGAACAGGGAGCAGTTTTCTTTGAAATAGGCTATAATCAGGGAAGGCCTGTTTCTAAAATATTAAATGAACAGGGATTTGAAAAAGTAAAAGTTATAAAAGATTATTCGCAAAATGACAGGGTTGTTTTTGCACTTAGATAATTTGGTTGTGAGAAAGTAGGTAAAGAAATGTTTGAAAAGTTAGATGGAATATTAGAAAGATATGACGAGATTATGGAGCAGTTAAATGATCCTAATGTTGTAAGTGACCAGAGTAATTTCAGAAAACTTATGAAGGAACAAAGTGATTTAGCTCCTATTGTGGAATTATACAGAAAATATAAGGAAGCACAGGAGACCATTCAGGATAGTCTTGCTATTTTAGATGAAGAAAGCGACGAGGAAATGAGAGAATTGGCAAAGGAAGAAATGAACGAAGCCAAAGCTTCAATTCCTGAAATGGAAGAACAGTTAAAGATTCTTCTTTTACCAAAGGATGAGAACGATGACAAAAACGTTGTAGTTGAAATAAGAGGTGGTGCCGGCGGAGACGAGGCAGCCCTGTTTGCAGCTGAACTTTACAGAATGTACTGTATGTATGCGGAAACCCAGAAATGGAAGACAGAATTAATATCAGTTAATGAAAACGGACTTGGCGGATTTAAGGAAGTTGTGTTTATGGTAAACGGTCAGGGTGCATATTCAAGACTTAAATACGAAAGTGGTGTACATCGTGTACAGCGTATTCCTGTAACAGAGTCCGGTGGACGTATCCATACTTCAACAGCTACAGTTGCAGTAATGCCGGAAGCAGAAGAAGTAGACGTGGAAATAGATATGAATGACTGCCGTTTTGATGTGTTTAGAGCATCAGGTAACGGTGGACAGTGTGTAAATACAACGGATTCAGCTGTAAGACTTACTCATATTCCTACAGGTATTGTTATTTCATGTCAGGATGAAAAGTCACAGCTTAAAAATAAGGATAAGGCATTAAAGGTATTAAGAGCAAGACTTTATGAATTAGAGTGCCAGAAAAAGCAGGATGCAGAATCAGAAGCAAGAAGAAGTCAGATAGGTACAGGAGACCGTTCTGAAAAAATCAGAACATATAACTTCCCACAGGGACGAGTAACCGATCACAGAATAAAATATACATCTCATAGATTAGAAAACATTATGAATGGTGATATTGATGAGATAATTAATCAGTGTATTGCTGCCGACCAGGCTGCAAAATTAGCAAAGGTGAATGATTAATTGTGGCACAGATACTATGCTCTACAGGAGCTTTAATAGGACGACCAAACAACAGAGACTATCGCATTCTAAGGGATGTTTGTCATAAGCTTAACTGCGATGGATTTGAATTTATGATGTATTCTACATGGTATGGCTTAGAGGGAGATATTTTGAAATTCCTTTTGGAATTAAATATAAATATTCCTGTTATTCATTGCGAAAAACATATAGGAGAGTACATAAGCAAAGGCTCTAAGGAAGATTTGGCAGAGGCCGTAAGGCGGTTTGAAATCAACTGCAAAATGGCAAAGGCATTGTCAGTTCATAAAATGGTTGTTCATTTATGGGATGGAGTCACGTCAGATTCTAATTTTTCAAATAATCTTGAAGCTTATGGTATTCTTAGAAAAATTGCCGAAGCTTATGAGATAGATTTATTAATTGAAAATGTCGTGTGCAATCATGAAAATCCAATGAAACACTGGATGGAACTGTTAAATCGGTATCCAGATATTCACTTTATATATGATACTAAAATGGCGGCTTTTCATTGTCAGGAAAATCTCTTATATGATGATAAATATGACATATTGTGGAAAGAAAAACATATAAGACACTATCATGTTAATGATTATGGTGGTGGATATATGGAGTGGAGCAGATTAAAAACACTTCCACCGGGAAAAGGGCACTTTGACTTTGATAAATTTTTTGATTATATAAGGAAAAACGGGTATAAAGATACCTTTACTGTAGAAGCTACGGCTTTTGGCAACGATGGGAAAATAGATATAAATATGTTAAATAAATGTTTTGAAAAAATCCGACGGTATATTGGTTAGAAAATATACTGTGGGATTTCATTTTATTATATTAGGTAGTTGTATGATTGTGGATTTTTTGGTACAATTAAACATAATTGTGGCATTAAGGAGGAATACAATTATGACAGGCATTACAGATATTCACAGCCACATCCTGTTTCAGGTTGATGATGGTTCACCATCCCTTAAAACATCAATAGATATTTTGAAGAAAGAGTATAGTCAGGGTGTAAGAAATGTAATATGTACACCACATTACCATGCCGGAGAATGTATGCCGGAGGGACAGTTAATAGAAGATAATTTTCAGGTATTAAAAAAAGAGGCGAAAGAAATAATTCCTGAAATGAATCTTTTTTTAGGCAATGAAATTATGGCATGTAATGATATGGCACAGATGCTTTCAAGTGGTGAATTATTCACATTGGCTCAGACAAATTATGTTTTGGTAGAATTTTATCCTACAGTAATTTTTTCGCAAATGGAAAAATATATAAGTTCATTGCTAAACGGAGGATATATTCCGGTAATAGCTCATTGTGAGAGATATAAGTGTCTTAGGAATGCATTTAAGGGGGTAAATAATAAAAATATTAGTCACTTAATTGAAATGGGGGCATATTTGCAGGTAAATGTTACAAGTGTTTTTGGAAGTGAACATAAATTTGTATCAAAACTTATTGATAATGATTATCTGCATCTTATTGCAAGCGACGCTCATAGTTTGGGAAGACGAGGCGTTTATTGGGAAGAATGTGTGAATTATTTAGAGAAAAAGTACAATGAAGATTATCTTAACTGGATTTTAGTTGAAAATCCATCAAAGATATTGAAGGGTGAGTACATATAATTTTGAAAGGAACTGGTAGATAAATGGACAACAGAATGGAAAACAGATTTGGCAATAAAGTAGACGGTCAGCCGGGATATAATACGTTTTATCCAAATGGAATAGAAAGTGATGAAATGAAAAATGAAATTGAGATTGACGTTAGAAGTTTGTTTGCAACAATTTTAAACAGGCTTTTTGTTATTATCTTAATAGGAATTTTAGTAGGTGGGGTGGCGTTTGTATACACTAAATTTTTTATTAGCCCACAGTATGTTGCCACAACCAAGGTTTATATATTAAGTAAGCAGGATCCGGATCAGAAGACGCTTACAACATCGGATATCGCTTTTGCATCTTATCTTGCAAAGGATTATGAGACCCTTCTTACAACCCGACCGGTTTTACAGGAGGTAAAAAAAGAACTTAATTTAGATATGTCAACGGATGCATTGGAAAAAATGATTACCGTAAATGTAGAAACAGATACACGAATTATGGAAATTTCAGTTACCAATACAGACCCTAAGTTAGCAAAAAAGATTGCTGATAAGGTAAGAGAGGTGGCAAATGAAAGATTAAAGGTAATTATGGATGACCTTGAACCGGTAAGATCTGTAGATGAGGCGGAACTCCCTACAACACCGGCATCACCTAATGTTAAGAGAAATACCATGATGGGATTTATTGCAGGTTTTGGAATTTCCCTTCTTGTAGTTATTATTTTATTTATATTAGATGATACCATTAAGACACCGGATGATATTGAAAAACGTTTAGGAGTAAGCGTTTTAGCAGCTATTCCTTTAAAGAGTGAGGAAAGCAGCAGAAGGTCATCTTACGGATATGGATATGGCAGCAGTGCACCGAAGGACAAAAAGAAAAAGAAAAAAGAGAAAAAGTCAGATAAGGTAGCAGCTAAAAACAAAGACTTAGTTCAGGATAAGAACCAGGGAAAGGAGTAAGGGAATGTTAAATATTAATCTTGATAAAATAACGGATTTAGACTTTAAAACTAAGGAAGCATATAAAACCTTAAGAACTAATGTACAGTTCTGTGGAAATGATGTTAAAATAATTTCTCTTACCAGCTGTGTTCCTAATGAAGGAAAGTCAATGGTGTCTTTCAACCTTGCCATTTCCATGGCAGAAACAGGAAAGAAAGTTTTGTTTATAGATGCTGATTTAAGAAAATCAGTGTTAATCGGAAGGTACAAAATAAACAAGGCAATTAAAGGACTTACTCAGTATCTTTCAGGTGTAGAGCAGTTAGATGATGTAAGATACAGTACTAACGTAAAAAACATGGATTTGATTTTGTCAGGTCCTGTTCCACCAAATCCTGCGGAGCTTTTAAATAACGAAAAGTTTACGGAATTGCTGGAAACAGCAAGAAAGGAATATGATTACGTTATTATTGATACACCACCAATTGGTCAGGTTATAGACCCTGCCATTGTTGCACAGCAGACAGATGGAGTTATTTTCCTTATTTCACAGGCAAATATCAGTTACAAATATGCCCAGAAACAAATTGAGCAAATGAGAAAATCCGGATGTAGAATTTTAGGAGCAGTTTTAAATAAGGTTGATCCTGAAGAAAAGGGTGGTTATTATGGTGGATACTATGGTAAATACTCAAAGAAAGGTTATGGCTATGGCTACGGTTACGGCTATGGAAATAACGGAGAATATAAATAATTATAGAATTACACCTATGGCAATTTCATAGGTGTAATTTATTAAAGGAAGATATATGGAGTTTATTAAGGACAGATATGAGATTGCAGGGTTGAAGGTTTTGATGGTAACATACTATGAAAGAACCAGGCAACAGGCTCTTCCGTATATAGCAAGACATATGTGGAAGGAAGAGGAAGCGGATGCAGTCATTGATTTGGAGAATGAATTTTATGAAAAAATGCAGGAAGAGAATATGCAGGGATGTAGTTTAGAAAGCATTGAATATATATATACAGGTACTATATTTAACAGGCTTCTAATAAATCACCATGGTTGTATGCTGCATTCTTCAGCAGTAGTTGTAGATGGATATGCATATTTGTTTTCAGCAGACAGTGGTACGGGAAAATCAACTCACACAGGTCTGTGGCTTGAGCATTTTAAGAAAAAGGCATTTATCATAAATGATGATAAACCTGTTTTAAGGTTAGAAAATGGACAGTGGTTTGTTTACGGAACTCCGTGGAGTGGAAAAACAGACTTAAATATTAATGTAAAGGCAAAACTTGGAGCCATTGTTTTTTTGGAAAGGGCAAAAGAGAACCATATAACTCCGATAGAGGTTAAGGAGGCTATCCCATTGTTTTTTAATCAGACGGTAAGAAGGCTTAAAAGGGAAGAAAAAATGGATTTAGTCTTACAATATATGGAAGAAATTTTAACATCAACCCCAATATACAAAATGGGATGTAACATAAGTGATGATGCTGTGATTACGGCATACGAAAAAATTAGGAGAGTGTAATGAAGATTAGAGAAGGTTTTTTACTTAGAAATGTTGCAGGGAATAATGTGGTTGTCCCAATCGGTCAGGCAACACTGGATTTTAACGGAATGATGAGTTTAAATGAAACAGGAGCATTTATTTTTTCTAAGATGTTAGATGGAACTACTAAGGAACAGCTAATAGAGGATTTAATTAGTGAGTATGAGGTGGAACGGAAAATAGCCCAAAAGGATGTGGATGACTTTATTAAGAAGGTAGAAGGAGAGGGTTTACTTGAATAAGGTTGTGTCAATAGAAGATATAGTTCCCCTTATAAAAGAACAGCTAAATTATAATGGAACAGTAAGATTTACCCCTAAAGGAAATAGTATGCTTCCTACCTTAAGAAACAATAAGGATAGTGTCACCCTGAAAAGTCCCTTGTTCCCATTAAAAAAATATGACATTGCATTTTATGTAAGGGATAACGGGCAGTATGTATTACATAGAATTGTTGATATACCAAAAGACGGAACCTACACAATGCGTGGTGATAATCAGTTTGTCAACGAAAAAGGTATCACTCAGGAACAGATTATTGGAGTTGTGGAACATTTTTCAAGAAAAGGTAAGGAATATAGTGGAACTGAAATGTCATATAAGTTTTATTGTATTGTGTGGTGTAAAACAGTTAAAATAAGAAAGTGGCTTAGAAAATTAAGACATATTGCAGGAAAAATAAAAAGAAAACTTCTAGGAATAGTTAGATGAAAGATACAAAGAGTTTAAAATGGATAATTAAAAATGGGAAAAAAGAAATTCCTAAAATATTAATTTTAAGTGTTTCTAATATTGTATTGGCATTAGTATCTACGGCATTGGCATTGGTAAGTAAGTACGCCATAGATGCAGCCCAAAAGGCAGCAGTGTCTAAGGTACAATCTGATTTTGTTTATTACAGAAATCAGATTATTTTTTATGGAATAGTTATATTAGCAATTATTGCATTCAGACTTTTTTTGCGGATATACGCACAAAGTTTATCCATAAAAGTTCAGGCAGGAATGGAAATGCAAATGCGTTCTAAGCTGTTTGGAGAAATACTTGAAAAAAAATATAACAGCATTAATAAGTATCACAGTGGAGAATTAATGAACCGCATTACCAGTGATATAAGGATAATAACTGATGGAATAACCAATATAATGCCAAACGTATTATATTTTATTACTCAGTTTGCAGGAGCTTTTGTTGTACTGGTACTGTTTGACTGGAAATTTACCTCATTATTTATTATTGCAGGAGTGGTGATTTCCTTTATAACATTAATATTCAGGTCAAAGCTTAAGAGTCTTCACAAGGAAGTTCAGGAAACAGATGGCAGGGTAAGGTCATTTTTTCAGGAAGCAATTGAGAGTATGCTGGTGGTAAAAACATTTGGAGTTGAAGATGAGTTTTGCCGCAAAGGTGACAAACTGCAAAGAATAAATTATGATGCAAAGATGAAAAGAAGAAAAATCAGTATCTTTGCCAATGCAGGATTTGGATTTGCCTTTAATATGGGTTATTTGTTTGCTCTTATCTGGTGCACCCTTAAAGTATGTACCAATGCTATGACATATGGAACCCTTACTGCGGTATTACAGCTTATTTCCCAGATACAGACGCCTTTTGTAAGCATAACCAAGGTTATTCCGCAATACTATGCAATTTTAGCATCGGCAGAAAGAATTATGGAAATTGAAGATATTGATGTTGAAAGAAAAAATCAGGTTAAGGTTGATGCAGATAAATTTTATTCCAAGTTTAAACTGGCTGAGTTTAAAAATATTAAATTTAATTATGGTAGGGAAAGTGTATTAGAGGATGGAAACGCAGAATTTTTAAAGGGCGAGTTTGTGGCTATAAGGGGGATTTCGGGAATAGGTAAAAGTACATTAATGAAGATGCTTTTAGGAGTTTTTAAACCTGAAAGGGGAAGTATAAGGTTATATGAAGAAAATGGAAAGTATTTAGAAGCAAGCCCGGATACCAGATGCCTGTTTTCTTATGTACCTCAGGGAAATTACCTTTTTAGCGGGACATTAAGAGAAAATATTCTGTTAATAAATCCTAACGCTACAGATAAAGAAATAAGGGAAGCTTTGGAGATTAGTGATATTTATGATTTTGTATGCAACCTTCCAAAGGGGCTTGACACTGTTATAGGAGAAAAAGGACTTGGCATTTCAGAAGGTCAGGCCCAGAGACTTGCAATAGCAAGGGCACTTCTTAGTAAGGCACCAATTCTTCTGTTAGATGAGGCTACCTCGGCACTGGATTCTAAAACAGAAAAACATGTACTTGAAAGGATTAAAGGTCTTAATAAAAAGACGTGTATAATAATTACCCATAAGGCGGCAGCTCTTGAAGTGTGTGATAAGGAATTTGTAATTGACAATAAAAGACTGTTTTGTATTTACAAAAACAATGGTTAATACAAAACAGCCATAAATTTAATATAATCATGATTTGGCAGCAACGGAAGCATTTTGATTAGAGACTTTTAGTTCATTCCATAAGGCATCATGGAATAACATGGCAAGCTCTTCCCAATGCTTACGTTGCTGTTTTTCATAATTTAATTGTTTCTTTAGTCCTTCAATTTCTGTAAGCAGAATTTCTGTATTTTGTAATAATTGAGATCTCTCGCTGTTATTCATATTAAAATCCCCCACATAACATAAATTTTTCTCAATATAGTAAATTATAACACTGTAGGTAATAAATGTGTAAAAAACATATCGACTTTTATTGACCTTGCTTCCCTTATGATGACAGGGTTTTACATTGGTTTTGGATTGGTTTTTATAGTTATAAAAATATTGTAAATAACGTTGTGATATTATATAATTAAAAAAGTGTTCATTTAAACTTGACACTTTGAAAATTTATATGTTGGTGCTTATTAAGTATCAGCAATGTAACCATTTTTAATTATGGAGGCGTAAAATGGGAAAATATTTTGGAACAGATGGATTCAGAGGCGAGGCTAATGTTAATTTAACGGCTATGCATGCCTTTAAAGTGGGAAGATTTATAGGATGGTATTACGGAAGATTTCATAAATGCTCCGTAGCTATTGGAAAAGATACAAGAAGAAGCAGTTATATGTTTGAGGATGCCCTTTCAGCAGGACTTACATCCACAGGGGCAGATGTATATTTATTGCATGTAACTACAACACCAAGTGTATCATATATAGTTAAAACAGAAGATTTTGATTGTGGAATTATGATTTCAGCCAGCCATAACCCTTATTATGATAATGGAATAAAACTTATCAATGGAAAGGGCGAAAAAATGGAGCAGAATTTCATTGATGAAGTTGAAAAATACATTGATGCAGACTTTGACTCAATACCTTATGCAACCATGGATAAAATAGGAAGAACCATTGACTATTTTGCAGGTAGAAACAGATATATGGGATATCTTATGACATTGGCAAAAAATTCCTTTAGAAACATTAAGGTCGGACTTGATTGTTCAAACGGTAGTGCATGGACTATAGCAAAAAGCGTATTTGATGCATTAGGAGCAGATACATATGTTATTAATAATGAACCAAACGGTGTAAATATTAATATGGGATGCGGTTCTACCCACATTGAGGCATTACAGAAATTTGTAAAAGAAAAGAAGTTAGATATTGGTTTTGCCTATGACGGGGATGCAGACAGATGTTTCTGTGTGGATGATCAGGGAAATGTGGTAAATGGTGACCTTATTTTATATGTATGTGGTGTGTATTTAAAACAAAACGGAGAGCTTGACAACAACACTGTAGTTACTACAGTAATGTCAAATATAGGATTATATAAAGCCTTTGATGCTGTTGGAATTAAATATGAGAAGACAGCAGTCGGTGACAAATATGTATATGAATGTATGAGAAAGAATGATTACCGTTTAGGCGGAGAGGAATCAGGACATATTATTTTCAGTAAATATGCAACAACAGGCGATGGAATCCTTACATCAATAAAGTTGATGGAGGTTATGATTTCTTCTAAGAGAAAAATGTCAGAGCTTATTAATCCGGTAACTATTTATCCACAGTGCCTTAAGAATGTTAAGGTTGCAAGTAAGCCGGAGGCAAGAAATGATGCTGATGTACAAAAGGCAGTAGATGAAGTGGCACAGCAGCTTGGAAATGACGGTAGAATCTTAATTAGGGAAAGCGGAACAGAGCCGGTTATCCGTGTTATGGTTGAAGCAAAAACAGACCAGTTAGCAGAGGAATGTGTTGACAGGGTTGTTAATGTAATAAAGAAAAAAGGTTACGCAGTGTAATGACATACAAAAAAGGATATTTTATAAAGTTATGGGCAGTAAGAGTTATTCTTATTGCTCTTATAGCATTGTGGATGAGCACCATATTTGGCTTTTCTGCCGAAAATGGAGAACAGTCTCAATCACTTAGTGATAAAATAACAGTTCAGGTTGTTCATATTTTAAAAAGTGATTATGAGAATATGAATGTTAAGGCCAAAGAAGAATACTTTAATACAGTAAGTTTCATTGTGAGAAAAACGGGACATTTTGGAGAATATGGAATTTTAGGAGTTCTTATTTCAACATTTTTGTTGACATTTGAAAAAATACGAAACAAAAAAAGATATATTGTAATTTTAATAACCACCATTATAGGTATGGTGTATGCATCTTCCGATGAAGTTCACCAGAATTTTGTGGAAGGAAGAAGCCCTAAGGTTATGGATGTTTGCATTGATACAACAGGCTGCTTTATGGGAGTGGTTTTTGTTACAATAATATGTTTTTTAATTTGCAGGAGGAAGAGAAAAAAATGTGGCAGGATAATATAAGAAGGGTTACTCCCTACACGCCGGGAGAACAGCCAAAGGATAAGGATGTAATTAAACTTAATACCAATGAAAGTCCATATCCACCTTCACCCATGGTACAGGAGGTTGTAAGAAGTGTTGAAAATAACAGAAACAGGCTTTATCCTGACCCGGAAGCAGCAGTTTTAACTGATGCCATCGCTAAATATTATAATGTTGATTCTAATCAGGTGTTTGTAGGTGTAGGTTCAGATGATGTGATTGGAATGAGCTTTCTTACATTTTTTAATTCAGAAAAGCCTATATTGTTTCCTGACATAACATATTCCTTTTATGATGTGTGGGCAGATTTGTTTAAAATAAAATATGAGATGAAACCGTTGAATGAGAAATTTGAAATTGTAAAAGAAGATTATCTTGTGGAAAACGGTGGTATTATTTTTCCAAATCCCAATGCTCCTACAGCAGTGGAAATGCAGCTGGATGATATAGAATATATTATAAAGAACAATAGGGATTCAGTGGTAATTATAGATGAAGCTTATGCTGATTTTGGAGATGTTTCAGTGCTTGGTCTTGTGAATAAATACGAAAATCTTCTGGTGGTAAGAACCTATTCTAAATCCCGCGCATTAGCAGGAATGCGTATAGGATATGCCATTGGCAGCAGAACTTTAATTAGCGCCCTTAAGGCAGTTAAATTCTCATATAATTCATATACAATGAATTATGTGTCTATTTGTGCAGGGGCTGCTGCAATAAATGATGATAAGTATTTTAAGGAAATTGTATCAAAGGTAATAAATACCCGTGAAAAGGCTAAGGATACGCTTAAAAAACTGGGATTTTCCTTTACGGACTCAAAGACTAATTTTCTATTTGCAACTCACAAAAGTGTGCCGGCAGAGGAAATATTTGAGGAATTAAAGAAAAGAAAAATATATGTAAGGTATTTTAATAAGCCAAGGATAAATAATTATTTAAGAATAACTATAGGTACAGATGAGGAGATGGAAAAATTATACGAAGCTCTTAAGGAAATTGTTAAATAAAGGAAATATCTGATATGTTTTCAATCTATGGTAAAGATGTTATTTAGCATTATATGTAAGGCACATTTAACATAAAAATGTAACAAATTGTTAATTTTATATATAAAAAAATATAAAATTTCTGAGTAGAATAAAATACATAGGAAAGAGATGACAGATGGGATTTATGTCCCATCTGATTTACTATGAAGATTAAATGTCATAGTAGAAAGAATCCTATAGATTTTATGACAGGAGGCGAAATATATGAATATTAGTAAATTTACTCAAAAATCCGTTGAGGCTATACAAAATTGTGAAAAGATAGCCGGAGAATACGGAAATCAGGAAATTGATCAGGAACATTTATTATTTGCGCTTGTTAGTTTAGAAGACAGTTTGATTATTAAGTTAATAGAAAAGATGGAAATACAGCCGGAGTACTTTAAAAACAGAGTTGAGGATTATATAGCCAAAAGACCTAAAGTACAGGGCGGCAATATGTATATGAGCCAGGCTCTTAATAATGTTTTAATAAGTGCAGAGGATGAAGCAAAGAGAATGGGAGATGAATATGTTTCAGTGGAACATTTATTTCTCACTATGCTTGACAAACCAAATAGGGAAATAAAGGAACTTTTTAAAGAATTTGGTATTACAAGGGAAAAGTTTTTAGGAGTGTTAGAAGAGGTAAGAGGTAATGTAAGAGTTACTTCGGATAATCCGGAGAGCACCTATGATGCACTGTCAAAATACGGTCAGGATTTAGTGGAAAGAGCAAGAAATCAGAAGCTTGATCCTGTTATTGGACGAGACAGTGAAATCAGAAATGTTATAAGAATTTTGTCAAGAAAAACCAAAAACAATCCGGTGCTGATTGGTGAACCCGGTGTTGGTAAAACAGCAGCAGTAGAGGGTTTGGCACAGCGTATTGTAAAAGGTGATGTTCCGGAGGGATTAAAGGATAAGAAGATATTCTCCCTTGACCTTGGTTCATTAGTGGCAGGTGCAAAGTACAGAGGTGAATTTGAGGAAAGGTTAAAGGCTGTACTTGAAGATGTAAAAAACAGCAATGGAGAAATCATTTTATTTATTGATGAACTTCATACTATCGTAGGCGCAGGAAAAACAGACGGGGCAATGGATGCAGGAAATATGCTAAAGCCTATGTTAGCAAGAGGAGAACTTCATTGTATAGGTGCAACTACCTTGGATGAGTATAGACAGTATATTGAAAAGGATAAGGCGTTAGAGAGAAGATTCCAGCCGGTAATGGTAAGTGAGCCATCAGTGGAAGATACAATATCTATCCTAAGAGGTGTTAAGGAATGATGTGAAGTGTTCGATGGAGTTTAAATTCCGGATGGGGCTTTGGTAAGTGCAGCAGTTTTATCAGACAGATATATAACAGACAGATTTCTTCCTGATAAGGCAATAGATTTAGTAGATGAGGCTTGTGCCCTTATTAAAACCGAGATGGATTCCATGCCTACGGAGCTTGATGAATTAAGACGTAAGGTTATGCAGATGGAAATCGAGGAAGCTGCTTTAAAGAAGGAAACGGATAATTTAAGCAAAGAGAGACTGGCGGAATTACAGAAGGAACTTGCTGAAAGCCGTGATGAATTTAATAACAGAAAGGCACAGTGGGAAAATGAGAAAAATTCCGTAAACAGATTGCAGCAGCTTCGTGAACAGGTTGAAAATGTTAAGAAAGAAATTGAGAAGGCACAAAGCGAATATGATTTGAATAAGGCAGCAGAACTTCAATATGGAAAGTTGCCTGAACTTCAAAAACAGCTTGGTGTGGAAGAACAAAATGTAAAGGATAAGGATTTGTCATTAGTAAGGGAAAGTGTTACAGATGAGGAAATTGCCAGAATTATTTCCAGATGGACAGGAATTCCGGTGGCAAAACTTACTGAAACAGAAAAAAATAAAACATTACATCTTGATGAGGCTCTTCATAAGAGGGTTATCGGTCAGGATGAAGCTGTGACGAAGATTACTGAGGCAATAATCAGGTCTAAAGCAGGAATTAAGGATCCCGGAAAACCAATTGGTTCTTTCCTGTTCTTAGGACCTACAGGTGTAGGTAAAACAGAACTGGCAAAGGCATTGGCAGAAAATCTGTTTGATGATGAAAGTAATATGGTAAGAATTGACATGAGTGAGTACATGGAAAAATATAGCGTGTCAAGACTTATAGGAGCACCTCCGGGATATGTAGGATATGATGAAGGTGGTCAGCTGACAGAGGCAGTAAGAAGAAAACCTTATTCGGTAGTGTTATTTGATGAGGTAGAAAAGGCACATCCTGATGTGTTTAATGTGTTACTTCAGGTATTAGATGATGGTCGAATAACTGATTCTCAGGGAAGAACAGTTGACTTTAAGAACACTATCCTGATTATGACATCAAACATCGGTTCTTCATATCTGTTAGAGGGAATAGATGATGCCGGAAACATAAAGAAGGAAAATCAGGAATTTGTAATGAACGATTTAAGAAATCATTTCAGACCTGAGTTTCTTAACCGTTTAGACGAAATCGTAATGTTTAAGCCACTTACTAAGGACAATATAGGTGGAATTGTTGATTTGATTGTAGCTAACGTAAATAGGCGTTTAGCAGACAGGGATTTAAAGATTTCACTTACTGATGATGCCAAAAAGTTTGTGGCAGATAACGGATATGATCCGGTTTATGGCGCAAGACCTCTTAAGAGATACCTGCAGAAAAATGTTGAAACAATAGCTGCTAAGGTTATTCTTGAAGGAAACGTTGATATGGGAGATACAATATGCTTTTATGTAGATGGTGACAGGTTAGCTGCTAAGGTAGAAAAGAATAATAAATAAAATGTAAAGCAATGGTTGTCATTGGAAAATAATTAAAAAGTATGCTTAGAATATACAAATAAGATACATTACTTTATTAAATTTAGATTATAGTCAATAAATTTAAGGGCAATAGTATCAAAGTATTTTCTAAACAAATCCAAATGACAACCATTTATTTATGGAGGTAATTATGGATAGAGTATTAGAAACAATTAAAACAAGAAGAAGCATCAGGGCGTACAAGCCTGATATGGTGGAAAAGGAATTAATTGACAAGGTTATTGAAGCAGGAACATATGCTGCTACAGGAAGAGGAAATCAGTCCCCTATTATAATTGCAGTAACTAACAGGGAAGTCAGGGACAAATTATCTAAAATGAATGGAAAGATAATGGGAACAGACACAGATCCTTTTTATGGAGCACCGGTAGTGCTTATTGTTTTGGCAGATAAAACTAAGAATACATATCTTTATGATGGAAGTCTTGTTATGGGAAACATGATGCTTGAAGCTCACAATTTAGGTTTAGGAAGTTGTTGGATTCACAGAGCAAAAGAAGAATTTGAAAGTGAGGAAGGAAAAGAAATCCTTAAATCTCTTGGAATAACAGGAGATTATGAAGGAATAGGTCATTGTGTTTTAGGCTATATTAAGGGAGATGCACCTGAGGCAGCACCTAGAAAAGAAGATTATGTTTACTACATAGACTAATATTTAATACCACTTTTGACTTAATTTGTTCAGTGACAATCCAATGTAATTTAGTAATAATTTTTTACGAAGGAATATAATGAGTGAATTAAGCAAAAGAAAGAGAAGAAGAAAAGTAAGAAAAATAAGGGCAGTGCTTGCCGTTACAGTGTTAACGGCAGGTATATTGCTTTTGGCAGGAATTTTTAAACATTTAAGTGCATCATCTGATGTAGAGATTAAAGAATCACCGGTGGAAAATCATCAGGTGTTAGAAACAACAGAAAAGGAAACTGCTTTACAGGTACCATCCTGGATAGATAAGCAGATAATAAAAAAGGATGGAAAGTCCAGAAGGGGCATTAAACTTAAAGAAGTGAAGGATGTTGTAATTCATTATGTAGGAAATTCCGGAACAACAGCTCAGCAAAATCATGATTTTTATGCAGGGGATGACTCGGATGTAAGCTCTCATTTTATTGTGGGATTGGATGGAGAGATAATTCAGTGCATTCCGTTAGATGAACATTCAGAGGCAAGCAATTGGAGAAATAGGGATTCCATTTCCATCGAAGTGTGTCATATGGATGAAACAGGAGAATTTGGCAAAAAAACATATAAATCTCTCGTTAAGCTTGTGGCATGGCTTGAAAGTGTTTATGGTTTAGATGAAGAACATGTAATAAGGCATTATGACATTACGGAGAAAGAGTGTCCTAAATATTTTGTTGATCATGAAGATGAGTGGGAGCTGTTTAAAGAAAAAGTTAGAGATTACAGAATAAAAAAATATACAGGGAATAAGTGAAAATATCGAACATTTTATATAAGGGGTTATAATTAAGTTAAACTACGGATTTGAGGAAAAGTATGGCTAAGAAAAGCAAAAGAAAGAGAAAGTTAAGAAAAGGAAGAATAGTTATGGCTGTTATTATTGTGGCGGCCATAGTTATTATGTCCTGTTTAGTAGTAAAAAGGATTAATCAAAACAGTGAGGCCAAAAAAGTTAAAAATTTGGCGGAAATTAAGATACCGGACTGGATTGATTCTCAAATAATAGATGTGGATGGCGCTTCAAGAAATGGATATAAATTAAAGGGTGTAAAAGACATTGTAGTTCACTATGTAGGAAATCCGGGGACAACAGCTCAGCAAAATCATGATTTCTATGCAGGAAATCAGTCTAATGTAAGTTCTCATTTCGTTGTGGGATTAGATGGGGAAATTATTCAATGCATTCCTATAAATGAATGGTCTGCGGCAAGCAACTGGAGAAATAATGATACAATTTCCATCGAGGTGTGTCATCCTGATGAAACGGGAAAATTTAAAAAGAAAACCTATAGCTCTTTAGTAAAACTTGTGGCATGGTTAGAAAATGTATGTGATATAGATGAAAGCCATGTAATAAGACATTATGATATTACAAAGAAAGAATGCCCGAGATATTTTGTACAGCATGAGGACAAATGGAAAACATTTAAGAAAAACGTAGAAAAGTATAGACTGGCTCATTATTAAAAGACGCAGGTTGCGTCTTTTTTTACAACTAACCACAAAAACTATACATAAATATAAAAAATGATTTGGCAAAACAGTGGTGATAAATTCGATATGATATTATTGACTAATGAAAACAAGCAGTATTTAACAGACGGAATTTATAGTAACTATTCATCAGATTCTGACTCAAAGGTTTTGCCGGTAAATCTGTCTAATGTTATAAATCAGGAGGATTTTACATATAGAGATGGGATTTTTATGGCGAAGCCCAGGGCTTTAGAGAAATGATTCAGGTTTGTGATACAGTAAAAAATGGGAAAATAAAAAGTATTAATATTATTAAATTCCAGGATGATGAATTATATTTTAACAAGGCGATATTACTGACAACTAAACATCTTTTGTTACGGTATTAATTGTGTTATGCTTATATACGATAGTTTTTGGACGATTTTTTTGCGGTTTTGCCTGTGCATTTGGAACTTTAGGAGATTTTGTTCGTGAGTTTTATGTGTGGATATGTAAAAAAGTAAAGAGAAAGTCTGTAGGTATAAGTGACAGTATAAATAAAAGATTGTCAGTAATAAAATACTTTATTTTAACAATAATTATTTTATTATGTTTTGCGGGAGTTTATTCTGGAATAAAGGAATGGCGGTATGTGAGAGGCTTTTTGCAGATTTTTATGTCCTATGGGAGCAGTGTTTTCAATTCTTCCCGTACTGCCGCTTTTTTCTATAAGTAGAAATAGAGAGCAGTGCGTAAAAGGGTGCAGTGGATGTACAAAGGTATGTTCATCAAAAATTGAACTTCCGGATTTAAAGGAAGATATTCAGCCGGGAGATTGCTTTATGTGCCAAAAATGTATGAATATTTGTCCAAAACAAAATGTTAAATTGGGATTGGTAAAGGGAAACGGAATTACATTTATTATAGTAAGAGGGCTGATTCTAATTTTAATAATGAAATGGGCAGGAATTTAGAAAAAACGGGAGTAGTTTATGAGAAAAAAAGACGTGATTTTAGTGATTGTGGTTCTTTTAATAGCAGGTGTCATGTACGGTGCAATCCATTTTATACAAAAAGGTGAAGCCTCCACTGTAAAAATATCAGTTGATGGCAAAGTTTATGGAAAATATTACATTAACAAGGACAAGATAATAGATATAAAAACTTCAAAAGGTAGAAATGTAATAAATATTCATAATGGTTACGTGGAAATGGAAGAGGCGGATTGTCCGGATAAGTATTGTATAAAGCAGGGAAAAATTAAAAATACAGGGCAGACAATTGTATGTCTTCCACATAAAGTAGTTGTTGAGATAATTAAACAGAACATAGTCAATGAAAATAACGATGTGGATGCTGTGGTAAAGTAGAAATAATTAATAATTTAATGGGAGGTCAAGATATGAGCACAAAAAGAATAGCAAATATGTCCATGTTAGTGGCACTTGCCATAATATTTAGCTATATTGAATTTCTTATTCCCATTAATTTAGGAATTCCGGGAATGAAATTAGGATTGGCAAATCTGGTAATTGTTATAGCATTATATATATTAAAAATCAGTGATGTCTGGATTATTTCTATACTTAGAATCCTGATTATGGGATTTATGTTTGGAAGTGGTATGTCAATCATTTATAGCCTTGCAGGAGCGGTGGTTAGTCTCATTGTTATGTCAGTTATTAAAAAAATAGGGGGGTTTAGTATTATTGGAGTAAGCATGGCAGGGGCAGTATGCCATAATATGGGGCAGGTGATGGTGGCAATAATTGTGGTAGAAAATGTTAGTGTTATATATTATGTGCCGGCACTTTTAGTGGCAGGTATAATTACAGGGGCAGTAATAGGCATAATTTCAAAGAGGGTTTTATCAGTTATAAAAAAATAAACAAATTTTTTACCTAACAAGTTAGATACATTTAACAAAAGGCACAACAATTTACGATGAAGATGGAAACACATATGATGTTTTATATTTGGAAAATGATGATATCGGTGCATATGGTGAGTTTATGCGTGTGGATTTAACAGGCAATTATGGTGGATTAGGTTCATGGAAGATTTTTAAAGCGGAATTTGATGAGGCAAAGGCTGAATTTGCAAATCCACAAAGTCAGGCAACAGTAAATGAAGCAGTTGAACATTTAAAAAGTTACCCTTGCAAGTAATAAATTAAAGAACAAGAAAAAATTATATGTCAGGTAAAAGCTGTAGGGGCTCAAAATGGCCAAGGTTTGTTAAGGTTAAAATCAAAAAATAACTTTAGTAATTAATTTTTAAAATATATTTCGGGTGATTTTCTATTTTATTCTATTTAAGAAAATCATCCGTTTTTGTTGTAATATTGATAAGAGTCTGTGAAATAAAGTCTGTAAATAGACATTCTATGATAAGTGATGGAGCTGTAAGTTCATGAAATGAGCTTGCA
>NZ_CAKVZL010000020.1:0-27971 GCF_934835595.1 Eubacterium sp. AF15-50 | reverse complement strand
CGCCCACAGTAACGGCACTATTTGTGCCACTATGCATTTCTACATAGTCCCGATATAGACCCGTACATTCGAAGTTTCGTCAGAAGAGCTTAACTCTCTTCATTCTCACCATAGATAGTTTATAGACCCCCGGCATATAGGATACACATCTCACCTCTGAAATGCTTTCGACATCTAATCTGTTTCGGTATCTCTCTGCCGACTTCACCGAGCTTCTTACACTTTAGTTTCTACTAACTTAGGTGCAAGTCGGAGGATTAGGGTTGCCTTTCAGAACGTTACTCCATCATTCGACATATCGTGTGTTTAGTTCTCCGATTTACTACTATTTTTTATTCAATTATTAGTTGCAATCGTGCCATAGCTTTTCACTATGGAACGTTTCGCACCCGCCTCATCATCTTTTACATCCACCGGATTTTTAAGAACATACTGATAATTTGCCATCATATTGTCTACTATTTCATGCTGATATTTTTCCAAAAGAGGATGCATCATAAGACCAAACATAAGCAAAATATTTGCAAAAGCGATACCCACAAGTAAAGTAATATAGCTTACCTTATTTTGAAATATGATTCTTAATCTGAATCTGCTCATAAACTTAAATGCCGGAAGTTTAAAGGCTTTTTTGTTTTTCTTTTTGCTTAAATCCCTTCTGATAAATTTAAGAGGACTAAGTTTAAGCTTCTTATAAAGAGATATAAAATTAACCACCAGCATAATTATAAGAGGTACAACTGTTGTTAAAATAAAGGCTTTTCCATTCCAGATAGTAACATATGTAGGCAGTGAATAGCTTCCGTAATACATACTTGCAGCAACATATTTAAAGGCTGTATATCCTAATATATTACCTATAACAGCTGCAACTAAAGACACCATTATTGGCAGGAATATATAATGCCTTATTAATTCTGTCCTTGTATAGCCTGATGCCCTAAGAGTTCCTATTACCGCTGCTTCCCTGGTTATAGTGTGATTAATTGTTACGGCAAAAACAAATGCCATTATTACAATAAGTATGTACAAAAGCACCAGCATCATTGACTGATCCCCGCCAATATCGTCCCCTGTAAACTGAATTGCATTGTTCTGATATCTTGGAATATATATTTCCACATTATTCTGAACCATATATACGTCTTCAACCATTTTTTCAAGGAATTTGTCAGACATTTTCTTTTCTTTGGTTTCATTTACCGGCTCATTACGGTACTTCCATACATAGCTGTAACTAATATTATGGTCAAATGCTTCAAAAACATCATCTTTAACTATAGCCACACCAAACAAAACCGCATCAAACATCAAATCATTATTATCTGAATACAATGCACTAAAATCTGACAATGCCACTAAACCTGAAACCTTAAATTCCTTATCTCCTACCCTGATTTTGTCCCCTACTTTAACCTTGTTGTTATCAGCATACATTCTGTCAATTGCGATTTCATTGTCATTTTCAGGCATTTCACCTTTCATAAGGCAGATTTTATTTACTTCTTTTCTGTCTTTAAACACTCTTAAAGTGCTGTCATTTTTGCCATCCATGTTACTGTCTGTATCAATATCCTTATAGAAATTTTCATACAAAGTAACATTTTCTTTTTCTATTTCCTTTATAAGGTCATTGTCTGCCTTTTTATCAAGAACAAAATGTCCGTCCTCAATATTATACTTTTCAAAGCTTTCATCGTAGGCTGTTTTCATGCTGCCTGCGGCAACTAAAAAGCCTGATATAAAGCCAATGGTAAGGGTCATAAAAAGAAAAATAACAAGATACTTGCTAAAATCTTCTTTAAGTTCTCTAAATATTCTTTTTCTCAATGGATTCTTCATTTAAGCCACCACCTTACCAGTCCAAATCACTTGCTGATACTTTATTTTTATTTTCAAAGCTGTCTCTGATTTTACCGTCTTTTAGTTTAATAACCTTATCTGCCATATTCTTTATTGCATCATTGTGAGTAACCATAATAACGGTATTTCCATATTTTTTATTTACATCTTCAATTAACTTAAGGATTTCTTTTGATGTATTGTAATCCAATGCTCCTGTAGGCTCATCACAAAGAAGGATATCCGGATTTTTTACTATCGCTCTTCCTATTGCTGTTCTTTGCTGCTGACCTCCTGATAACTGGTTTGGAAGTTTATGTCTGTGTTCATAAAGTCCCAAAGTTTTTAACAAATCATCAATTTCTAAAGGATTATCGCTAAGATAAGCTCCCACTTCTATATTTTCCTTAACATTTAAGTTAGGAATAAGATTGTACATCTGAAATACATATCCTAAATGTTTTCTTCTGTAATAAGTTAATTCCTTTTCTTTCATGTCAGCTGTTTTTTCACCGTTAATACTTATATATCCACTGTCGGCACTGTCAATTCCGCCTATTATATTAAGTAATGTGGATTTTCCTGAGCCTGATGGTCCCAGCAATACGCACATTTCACCTTTTTCTACTCCAAAGCTTATCCCTTTTAAAACATCTACTTTGTAATCACCGCTTCCAAAACTTTTCTTTAATTCATTTATTTCTAAAAACATATACCTACCTTGTCCTTTTAAAATCAAAAAATCCCTCTGTAGACAACCCATAAGGTCTTCTACAGAAGGATTCTTAGGTCATCTTAGTTTCACTTTAATGACATCCCTTACACTTTTTACAATCTCCACCACACTGAAGAGATTTACCGTTTTTCTTATCCTTTACCATGCTTCTTATAACAAAAAATATTATAACTGCAAGTATAAGTAACACAATAGCTGTTCCTATCGTTCCATCCATAAAATCCTCCTTTGTGATAATGGAGTCCGGCAAAAACTAATGCCCAGTTAATTTTTGCCGGTCAGCATAATCAAAATAGCTTACTTAATTTGTTTCAATTTTTATTAGTTGTTTTCCTTTGAAGGTCTGAATAACAGATATAAAAATCCGATTACTACTAAGATAGCAATAATTGTAAAGATTCCAAATCCTGTTTCTCCTACAATAAGTCCACCAATCTGGTAAATAACCAAAGCTGTAAGATATGCGAAACATGTCATATATCCAATTGCAATCCAGAACCATTTTGAGTTATTCATTTCTCTCTTAATAGCACCCATAGCTGCGAAACATGGTGCACATAAAAGGTTGAATGCTAAGAATGCGTATCCTGCTACAGGTAACATTCCCTCGAAGTCTAATACTCCGAATACACCTACAACTTCTTCTTTTGCAACAAGTCCCATGATTGTAGCAACTGTTGCTGTTGCATCATTAAATCCTAATGGTGCAAATATCCATTTTACAACGTTACCGATTGAACCAAGTACGCTGTCTGCAAGTTCCATATCTGAACTATATCCAAATCCACTTCCTGTATTTCCGAAGTGTGAGCCAAGCCATACAACGATAGATGAAAGAAGGATGATTGTTCCTGCTTTCTTAATGAATGACCAGCCTCTTTCCCACATGCTTCTTAATACAGTACCAACTGTCGGCCAGTGGTATGCAGGAAGTTCCATAACGAATGGTGCAGGTTCTCCGGCAAAAAGTTTTGTTTTCTTTAAGATAATACCTGATGTGATAATTGCAAACATTCCAAGGAAGTATGCACTAGGTGCAACCCACCATGCTCCGTTAAATAAAGCTGCAGCAATTAACGCTATAATTGGAAGCTTTGCTCCACAAGGTATAAATGTTGTTGTCATAAGAGACATTTTTCTATCTCTGTCATTTTCAATTGTACGTGTAGCCATAAGTCCCGGAACACCACATCCTGTACCAATTAAGATAGGGATGAAGGCTTTTCCTGATAATCCGAACTTTCTGAAAATTCTATCCATGATAAATGCTACTCTAGACATATATCCACAACTTTCAAGGAAAGCAAGGAATATGAAAAGTACAAGCATCTGAGGTACGAATCCAAGTACTGCACCTACACCGGCAATTATACCATCAATAATAAGTCCTGTTAAGAAGTCATTACAGTGAATAGCTTCTAACCCATTGCCAACTAATACAGGAATACCAGGAACCCATACTCCATATTCTGATGTATCAGGGCCTGTAAATTCTCCTTCTTCATCAATGGCATCTCCAAGAGCTTCGTCCATGTTAAGACCTTTTTCATCAAAAGCGTCATTATATGAACCATAAGCTTCTTCGAAAGCACCAAAGTCCTTGTCAGCAATAGCACCTTTTACTTCTTCTGCACCGGCAACGTTTTCTTTTACAGCCTTTTCAGCAATCTGCTCAAGCTCTGTAGAGAACACGTTTTCATCTGCCCATTTATCCAAATCTTCCTCGTACTGTGCAGTTCCTATTCCAAACAAATGGAATCCGTCACCGAACACACCGTCATTAGTCCAGTCTGTAGCCCATGTACCAACTGTTGTAACTGATATGTAGTAAACAATACACATAACAACGGCAAAAATCGGTAATGCCAATATACGGTTTGTTACGATTCTATCAATCTTATCTGATGCTGTAAGTTTATCAGATTTTGCCTTTGTTACACAATCTTTTATAATTGATGAAATATAAACATATCTTTCGTTTGTAATAATACTTTCTGTATCATCGTCAAAAGCTTTTTCTAACTTATCAATCTGCTTTGACACATCCGGAACAGTCCTCATTATTTCCCTGATTTTTTCATCTCTCTCTAAAAGCTTAATTGCAAAGAATCTTTTCTGTTCTTCCGGAATATCTGCTGAAAGTAATCCCTTAGTTTCATCAATAACTTCTTCAACTTCATTGGCAAACTTATGAACAACTGTATTCTTCTTTTTGCTTTCTGCAAGTTTTACGGCTTTATTTGCCAAATCCCTAATTCCTGTTCCTTTAAGAGCTGAAATTTCAACAACTTCACAGCCTAACTTTTCGCTTAACTTGTTAATATGTATTTTATCCCCTCTTTTTTCAAGAACGTCTAACATATTAACTGCCATAATTACAGGAATACCAAGTTCCATAATCTGAGTTGACAAATATAAGTTTCTTTCAATATTTGTACCATCAACTATATTAATAATAGCATCAGGTCTTTCATTAATAAGATAATTTCTTGCCACAACCTCTTCCAAAGTGTATGGTGACAATGAATAAATACCAGGTAAATCCATAAGCGCCACATCTTTATGACCTTTAAGCTTACCTTCCTTTTTTTCTACTGTAACGCCAGGCCAGTTTCCAACAAACTGATTAGAACCGGTTAATGCGTTAAATAATGTTGTTTTTCCGCTGTTAGGGTTTCCGGCTAACGCAATTTTAATTGACATATTTACTTCCTTTCTAAATAACAAGAATTATTTTGTTTGTTGATTCTACTTTTTGTTAGCATTTGCTAACCTATGGGGTAAAAAAAATTACTCTACCTCAATCATTTCGGCATCAGCCTTTCTAAGAGATAACTCATAACCTCTTACAGTAACTTCTACCGGGTCACCTAACGGTGCAACTTTTCTTACATAAATATCTACACCCTTTGTGATTCCCATATCCATAATTCTTCTCTTTACAGGTCCGTCGCCGGTAAGTTTCTTAACCGTGACTGTCTGCCCGCAGGCAACTTCTCTCAGCGTTTTCATAAAGCACCTCTCTCCTTTTTAGTTAGATCATTATTTTATTAGCCATATCTTTTCCTATGGCAACTCTGGAATCTTTAACATTGACAATAACATTTCCGCCGATTTGTGATATAACCGTAACTTCACCGCCAACTACAAATCCCAAACTTTCTAAGAACTTTTTGGTCTCAGCTTTTCCGGATACTCTTTTTACTATATTAACTTCTCCCTCTTTAGCCATCGTCAAAGGCATCATATCACCCTCTCTTTACTCAAAACGCAATTGTACATCTTTGTTTCGCTAATTAGTATAAACTAACTGATATTAGATGTCAATAATGTTTTTTAGTATTTTCTAATTTTTGTTATATGCAGCAATCTTTTGTTTCTTTTAATATACCAATTGGTTAATTTAGCCAAATTGAATTTATTTATATAACGTGGTATAATTACAGTAAATATTCGTTTTAAGGAGTTTTTCATATATGAAAAGTAATGAATCTGCAGAAAACTATTTAGAGACAATACTGGTTTTGAGTAAAAAGCTCCCGGTTGTTCGTTCCGTTGATATTGCCAACGAACTGGGATTTAAAAAATCAAGTGTCAGTATTGCCATGAAGAATTTGCGTGAAAAAAATCATATAACTGTAACAGATTCAGGTTTTATCTATTTAACTGATGAAGGAAAGGCTATTGCGGAAATGATTTACGAGCGCCATCAGCTTATATCAACATGTCTTGTAAAGCTGGGAGTTCCGGAAGACATTGCCGTACAGGATGCCTGTCGTATTGAACATGTTATTAGCAAAGAAAGTTTTGAAGCAATAAAGAACCATTTAAAAAATAACACAAAATAAATAAGGCGCTGCCATAAGCGGCACCTTATTTATTTTTGTGCTTTTATTTCGTTCCTGTAGGAGTAATCGTTATATTATCCACACTAACTCCCGCTTTTCTTTTTATCACATCCTCTATCTGTGCTCTCTTTGCATCATCTACTTCCTTTTCGCTTATTATTACATCAGCCTGTTTATCACTAATTGTTACCACGATATCATCAAATCCCTTTGCTTTAAGTAATGTCTCAATGGTATTTTCCTTTTCATTTAATTCCGTAAGTTTCACCATTGATTTTACGGCTTTCTTTTTTTCACCTTCACTTATATCGTTATTATTAATCACTTCTAACAATGTTTCTTTATTTTTGGATCTTATCTGCTCTCTGTTTAATCTTGCCTGTGCCATGTATGAAGCCAAATTAGTGCCATTAGTAAGTACTGCTGCCCCCGGTTCTTTAGTTGTTTCTTCCCCTGCACTTTCTTTTGTTTCCTTATTATTAGCGTCTTCCCCATCTAAGCTTTCAATATCATTATCTCCCGTTAAAAGATTGTCACCGTCATAAACAGATTCATATGTAGTTCCATTTACCTTTGCAGCCTCTTTTTTCTTATCTGCATTATCCGCATAATTCAAGTATCCGGCAACTGCAATTAATACTGCAAGAAATGTTACGATAAACTGATTTTTCTTAAAAATCTTTTTCATGTTACCCCCTTAATATTTAATCAATTTCTACTACAGATATTTTATGCAGGGGAACATCAAACAATGCAGACAACATCTTTATTATCTCCTCCTTTTTTGAAGAATCCCCTATACCTGATGCCATAATGGCTATTCCTTCCACTTCCGGATACATTTCCTTTATCACATAAGGACTTTCTCCATTATCATTTTCCAAAATAACCGTCTTTTTCTTTTGACTGTTGCTTTTTTCCTCATCACTCCCTTTTTTAGATTGAGATGCTTCATCCTCACTGTCTTCCTTTACCACCTTTTCATTTCCGGACTTTAAAGTAACCATAACGGAAACCTTTGAAACTCCCTTTATGCCTTCAATCATATTAGAGATTTTTTCTTCCATTATTTTTCCATAGTCATCTTCAAGGCTTGCACCAATATATTCCGTCTCCCTTATTTTAGTCTGTCCTTCACTCCTTCCATTTTCAAAATATGATGCTCCTATAAGCATTATTCCTGCCAACACTAAAAGCATCAGTTTTTCTTTACCTATTTTTTTAATTTCCATTATTTTTTTCAGATTCATCTTCATACTTTTCACTTATCCTTTCAAATAAATCCTCCCTGAATTTGTTCACACTGTTTTCTAAATTACTGTTTTTATCTATTTTTACATGGCTATATTCACTTATGATTTTATCTACATTAATGTTGTTTTTTTTGTATTTTACAATAGGATTAAATATAAGCATTAGAAGCAAAAATCCTGCAAAAAGTTTTATATATTTCTTACTGCTTTTTTCCGGAAATATATTTAATATAAGTGTTGTAACAATCATAAAAATACTAATATTTCTTATATATCCATAAACAAATTCCATACTACTCCTTTCCCGTCACTATGCATATTATGGCAATGCTTATAATAAACAACATTGAAGCCCCGATAATCACTTTGGCAAGCATCTTTATTCCCATAACTACACAACTTATACTATTAATCATTCTTTTATCTGCTACAGGCTGTACAACTGCCTGGGCTATCTGCATTGATATGGAATATAACTGAATTTTAATAAAAGGCACTCCGCAAAGCATAATAATCACAATTATGGCAAAACCTCCTATGGTATTTTTTATTAAATTAACAGAGCCTAACAATATACCGCATACTGCATCTGAGCCATCTCCTACCACCGGCAATGCTCCTACTACCTTTCTAATGGCATTGTTTTTCACTCCGTCTACTGCCGGAAGTATCAGTGCCTGAATAATATTAAGACCAACAACTATACCTACGACGGTTTTATTAATAAAAGCTATGGCGTTTTTCAGCAAATCCGAAGTTTTGGATAAAAAATCCTCTTTTGATATATTATTTATAAGATTAATTGTTACATAAACCTTTATCATTGGAACAAGAACCCTTAAAAATATAAATTGTGCCACACTTATAATAACTAATGTAAGCTGATAAAATCCTGCCGCAGCCACCTGACCTGTTATTGCCACAGACAGGAAATACGCCGGTACAATGCCACACAAAAACTCCAGCAGAAGCCTTACAAAATCAGTGGCAATCAGGCAAAAATTTTCAAATAAAGTCATAAGCATTGTAGTAACAATTAAATAGCATATGTAAAATCCTGTGGAAGATATTCCTTCATTTGAAAACACATTGGCAAAATTAGTAAAAAAAGCAGATAAAATTACAATTAAAAGCAAATTTCCAAGAGCTTTTTCAACCATTGTAAAATCCCCAACTGTTTTCTGATATACCACATTAGAGCATTCCTTTATTGCATCTAAAACATTTCCACTCATAATCTCATCTAAAATATGCCTGAAATTTAAATCCCGATATCCGTTTTTCTCCAAAGTTTTTATACTGTCATTTATTTCAAAATCGTCAATTGACATGTACTCTTCATTTTTATTTAAATCAGATGCCTTTATTGTAACGGTATTTATTCCCCAAATACATATTGCCAGCACAATAGCCATGTAAACATATTTTCTCATACTTAATTCTCCCATACTTTATGTTAAAAGGGATGTAACTGCATATATCAGTTCCGTAAACACCGGCAGACTTACTACTAAAACCGTAAGTTTTCCAAATATCTGTACCTGATTTGCCACTGCTAAATAACCGCAATCCTTAGCAATATCAGAGGATATTTCCGATACAAAGGTGATACCGGTTATTTTTAGTAAAATTTTAATGTAATCTTTACTTATTGAAGTCATTCCTGAAAGCCTGTCCACTATTTCAATAATATCGGAAATTCGCAGCAGGGAATATCCAAAAATAAATATGCACACCACCACTGAAATCATAATTCCATATTCAGGCTTAATTGTTTTAAACCACACCGCCAGAATTACCCCGACAATTCCTATCACACCTATTGTAAGCATCTTTTTCCTTCTTATAACTCAAATAATTTCTGTATTGTTTTAAACAAATCATATATATAAGGTACAATCCACATAAGAACTAATATTAATCCCGCCAAACTTGTAAGAAATGCCTGTTCCTCCCTGCCACTGTGTTTTAATATCTGCCCTATAACCGACACGATTATCCCCACAGCAGCAATTTTAAAAATCAATCCTATTTCCATACTTTCTTCACCTTTCATTTGTTATAAAAATAAAATGGCAAGAAATGCCCCTGCAGCTATTCCGGTAGTTCTGTATAACCGGCATTTCTCTGTTTTACATTTTTTTAATTCCCCTATATTGTCATCAATACATTCCATGGCATGATCAATATTTTTTATTTGTGTTTCTTTGTCTGTCATACCTATTGTATTTCCCAAATCTTCAATAATTGCTATATCCTCTTTTGACAGTTTACTGTCTGCTACAAAACTTTTTTCTATATTAAACTGCCATGCCTCTTTCAATGTGCCTACATTATCTTTTATCACACCTTCAAAAAATCCCGTCATTATATTATCTGAAATCCCTGTTAATTTTTTCATGGATTCATATATTCCTCCATTGTTATACTTAATTTCCCCTTCCAGTAAAAACAGCATTTTCTTAACCTGCTCTAACTGACTGATACGGGCGTTATAATCCCTTCCCATACCAAATCCTATTCCACCGCAACCTGAAAATATTAATAAACATCCAAATATTTTCAACAACATATGTACTCTCCTATTCTTTTTATAATTACTTTTCTTTCAAACATATTTACCATATCTTGTCCAAACTTTTTTGTAACATCTTCCACATCCCTGCCGTGAGCTGTAGCTATAACCTTTACTCCGCTTACACCGGCTGATTCTATGGCTTCTATATCCTCTTTTTTTCCTATTTCATCTAAGGCAATTATTTTAGGTGCCATTGAACGGATTGCCATTAATATCCCATCCTTTTTGGTGCAGTTACTTAATATATCTGTACGAATACCTAAATCTATGGTAGGCACTCCCATGTACATTCCTGATATTTCATTTCTCTCATCAATAACACATATGCTTGTCCCCGGTGTTTCATTACTGATTTTTTTAATATAATCCCTTAGTAATGTTGTTTTCCCCAATCCCGGTGGAGAGATTATAAGAATGTTCTCAATTTTTTCATTGCTTTTTGTTTTTTCATATAACATTTCTCCGTAATGTTCAATTTGTCTGCATACACGAATATTTAAAAATTTTATATTTTTTATTGCCTTTATCCGGTTATTTTCCTTCACTATTACACCGCCAAATCCAATACGATGACCTCCCGGCACAGACAAAAATCCCTCTTTTATATTGTCTTCAAAAGCATATGCTGAATAATCCGTGACTATGTTAAATGTATCTGAAATATCATCCTCTGATATTATTACATCTCTAAAAACTTCCTCTGAATTTACCTTATTTATAATCAAAGGGCTGTTTACTCTCATTCTAATCTCCGTTATTTTGTTATATTCCGGGCACCTCTTCACTTTTTCCTTAATTTTTAAATCAAAATACTCATATAGCTCTCTCATTTTTATTCTCCTCATGAAAATATATGATTAATTAAATTTATTATTCTATTTACTTTTAAATTTTTGTACTGTAGAATTAAATTAACAAAACAAAAGAAAGAGGGAATACTTATGAAGAAAAAATCAAATTCACGTAAGATAGTAATTTCTGCATTAGCAGTTGTTTTGGTTACTGCCTTGGGATTTAGCATTGCCTTTGCCAATTCCAAGCCGTCTCATGCCGTGGAGTCTTCCTCCACTATAGAAACTACTGCTTCTGATGTTGTAGAAACTTCTACTACACCGGAAATTAATCTTATTAAAAAAATCACTCTTAATCACTCTTCTTTAACTCTTACTAAAGGAAAGAAAAGTGTATTAAAAGCCAAGGTAACATATGATGGGGATTCTTTTGATACTAACGAGGATTACGTCTGGAGCAGCAAAAATAAGTCTGTTGCCACTATTTCCAAAAACGGCAAAGTGGTAGCTGTTAAAGCAGGCAAAACATATATAATATGCAGTAGTCAAAGCGGAAATGTTAAGGTTCGCTGTAAAATCACAGTAAGGAATCCATATAATCCTGTAAAGACCATTAAGTTTGACAAAGACCAGATGCGTCTTAACAAAAAGGATAAGCGTGTACTCAAACCAATTATTACATACGGTGACAAAAAGAAGAAAAAGTATGCTCACGAGGAACTCATCTGGAGAAGTTCAAATAATAAGGTTGCCACTGTAAACAAAAATGGTAAGGTAACAGGAAAGTCTAATGGTACAGCATATATAAAAGCTACTTCTAAATACACTAACAAGAGTGTAAAATGCAAAGTATTTGTTCAAAATACCAAATATATTGCCATTACCTTTGACGATGGTCCGGGAGAATATACCAACACTCTTCTTGATGCCTTAGAAAAGTATCATAGCAAAGCCACATTCTTTGTTCTTGGAAACCGTGCCGCAGCATATAGCAGTCAGTTAAAACGGGAATACAACTTGGGAATGGAAATTGGAAGTCACACATACAGTCATAAGAATTTAAAAGCTATTCCTAAAAAAGAAGTTATTAGCGAAATTAATAACACTAAAAAAGCCGTAAAAGATGTTATTAGTGTTGAACCTAGTTTACTTCGTCCGCCATATGGAAACTATAATGCTACAGTAAGCAAACATGCAGGTGTTCCAATGATTTACTGGTCTGTGGATACTGAAGACTGGAAATACAAAAATGCCTCATATGTTAAGAGAACCGTACTCAATTTTGCATCAGACGGACAGATAGTATTGTTACACGACATTCATCAGACAACTGTTCAGGGATTTATTAAAGCCTTACCATCTCTTAGAAAACAGGGCTATGAATTAGTAACTGTAAGTGAGTTATATGCCATTAAAGGCAAGACCCTTAAAAAAGGTGTAATGTATTATGGTCCATATAGAGACAATAATTAAATTATAGTTTAGGCAATAAAAAATAGAGCATTCCAAAATTGATGCTCTATTTTTTATTGGGTTTTATATTACCTTTGACAGAAAAGATTGTGTTCTTTCACTTCTTGGATGTTCAAATATCATTTCCGGAGTTCCCTCCTCAATGATTTTGCCTTCATCCATAAAAATCACTCTTGATGCAACTTCTCTGGCAAAACCCATTTCGTGAGTAACAACCACCATTGTCATTCCCTGTCTTGCCAAATCCTTCATAACATTAAGAACTTCTCCTACCATTTCAGGGTCAAGGGCTGATGTAGGTTCATCAAACAACATAACCTCAGGCTCCATACACAACGCTCTGGCTATAGCCACACGCTGCTTCTGACCACCTGACAACTGCGAAGGATAAGCTTCAGCTCTGTTTTCAAGATTAACTCTTTTCAAAAGCTCCATTGCAGTATTTTTTGCTTCCTCTTTGTCCTTTTTAAGAAGCTTAGTAGGTGCAATAGTCATATTCTTTAAAACACTCATATGAGGGAATAAATTAAAATGCTGGAATACCATTCCTACTTTCATACGATAATTGTTAATATTAGTTTTGCTATCTGTAATATCCTCACCATCGTATGTAATTTTTCCTTCAGTTGGTATTTCAAGTAAATTTAAAGTACGAAGCATAGTAGATTTTCCTGAACCTGACGGTCCTATTATAACTACCACTTCTCCTTTTTTTATTTCAAGACTTACGTCATCTAAAGCCTTGATTTCACCATTTTTATAATATTTCTTTATGTTTTCTGCCTTAATCAGAGGCTTAAAACTATCGTTCTGCATTTCTCAGCCTCCTTTCCAGCTTTCCTAAAAGCCATGTAAAGAACATTACCATAACCAGATAAATAACGGCAATGAAAATAAGTGGGAAATACGGATTATAAGTAGCCGCTCTTACCGAGTCACCTGCTCTTGTAAGATCCATAAGACCTATATAACCACACACAGCAGTTTCCTTCAATAATACAATAAACTCATTTCCAAGAGTTGGAATAACATTCTTAAATGCCTGTGGAACAATAATATAAATCATTGTCTGGGCATAATTGAAACCAAGGCTTCGTCCTGCTTCGTTTTGTCCAATATCAATAGACATAATTCCACTTCTGAAAATTTCTGCCACATAGGCACCTGAGTTAATACCAAATGCCAAAGCAGCAATTGGAATCTGAGCATTGGAGCTTTGGAATACAATAAAGTAAATTATAAGAATCTGAACAACAACCGGCGTTCCTCTTATAACTGTAAGATAAACTTTACATATAAAATTAAGTATTGCTAAAATAATCTTTCCAAATCCCATCCTCATTTCGTCATACTGTCTGGTATAAGTTGTCCTTACTATGGCAATTAACGCTCCTATTGCCACACCTAACAGTAATGCGAAAAAAGTAATTATAAGTGTGTTTTCTAATCCGGTTAAATATAACTTCCAATAATTTTTTGAAAAAAAGCAGGTATCAAACTGTTCCTTTATATCTGCTATACTAAGTGAACTTAACCATTTAATATTCCACATACCATTAAATAATATCTGCATTGTAACCTCTTATCTTAAAAAGGCTGCCCTGCTACAGGCAGCCGAATTTTTTATAATTATTTTGCTTTGATATACTTATCAAGAATCTTCTGGATAGTACCTTCAGCCTTTAATTCATTAAGTGCGCCATTTATTTTATCTTTTAATTCTGTATTATCTTTTGCAACAGCAATTGCGTAATCTTCTGTTACATATTCTGTATCAAGAATCTTAAGACCCTTATTAGCCTTTACAAATTCCTTTGCAGGCTGATTATCAATTACTACACAATCAATCTTTCCACTAACTAAAGCCTGAACTGCATCAGCACCTTTGTTAAACTGCTGAACCTTACCAAATCCCTTGTCCTGAATATCTGATGTACAGTAAATATCACCTGTTGTACCAAGCTGAACACCGATTGTGTTATCAGCACCCTTAGTTGTTAAGTCCTTAACATCTGTAATTTTTGAATCTTCTCTTACAATAACAACCTGAACACCTGTAGCATATGAATCTGTAAAATCTACATTTTTCTTTCTTTCATCTGTTACTGTCATTCCGGCAGCACCTATAGCATCTTTTCCTGATGTAATAGCCGGAATAATTGAATCAAAGTTCATATTATCAACCTTTAATTCCATGCCTAACTTATCTGCAATTGCCTGAGCAATATCAACATCGATACCAACTACATCTTCACCTTCAACATACTCATATGGTGGAAACTCTGCGTTAGTTGCCATTGAAAGAACCTGCTTTCCGTCCCCGCCACTTTTTGAATCTGATGACTTGCTTCCACATGCGCTGAAAACAGCAGTTGCCATAACAAGTACCATTACTAATGAAATAATCTTTTTCATTTTTTTGTTCTCCTTATTAAATATATTTTATCTAATGCATAAAAATTTGCCTTTACAATTATATCTGATAATAGTCATTATTTCAATTAAAAAAATTAAATTTAGTAAATATTGAAGAATATTAATCATAATTGTTACCCATTGCGGTAATTTCTGCTTTCATTTCCTGTACAAATGCCTCCGGCTCTAGCACTTTAACCCATGCCCCCTGACTAAGAAGAAACATCTTTATTCCGTCTCCATAAACATTAGCACTTATTGTATATTTTCCATTTTCACATTTTACAATTTCAGATTCAGGTATTTTATCTAATACTGCCTGAACTGATGGCCCGGTAAATTCAAATTTAACGTACCGCTTTATTCCCTGTCCCGGCCACATATATTGAATCTTGTTTTTAAGCTCCCCTTCATCAAATCTTTCATTATATTCAATATAAAAACCTGTTCGGTGCTTTATGTAACTGACTATTCTGTCCATTCTGTAAAATCTGTTAACTTCTAAGCCATTTGCACTGTGTGCAGCAATAAGATAAAAATAATACTCGCTAAATACAATAGCCAACGGTTTTACCTTTCTTGTTATTTTACTTCTATCCATTTTATAGTATTCAATGGTAATCTCCTTCTGTTCCCTTATACAGTTTGAAATTCCCCATACATTATCTAACACATTATCACAGTCTGATTGTACCGGTATGTAATGATATAACTCTTTAGACGTAAGCTCATTGGTCATTTTCTTATCTTTAGCCGACATAAATGTTTCCATTTTATTTATAATAAGCTTCATTTGATTTTCATTAAAACAACGGCTGGCAATAAGTACCTTTATTACGGCTAACAATTCTTTGCTTAAAAGAAAGTTATCCATTTCTAAATAATACGCTCTTTCCTGATATGAATACATTATTTCACACCCAAAAGACCTTCCTTCATTGTCGCATAAAAAATTCTTTAGTTCATTAATATCCCTTGTTATACTTTTAGTTGATACCTGATACTCCATGGATAATTTCTTTACGGAAACGTATTCACCACAAACTAATCTCATAAATATATCCAAAACTCTGTATTTCTTATGAATGGATTTTGACATTTTAACACTCCTTTATGCTATATTATCTTAGATTATAGCACATCATTAAGACATATATGTGTCCTGTTAAGTCTTTTATTTTAGTTTTTTGAAACATTACTGCAATAAAAAAAGCACTTTCGTGCTTTTTTTATTTATGATATGGCTGATTATTTATTATTCTGTAACTTCTATATATCTGTTCCAGTAAAATAACCCTCATAAGTTGATGAGGAAATGTCATTTTAGAAAAACTAAGTTTGTAATCAGACCTGTCTGAAACTTTTTTGTGTAATCCCAAAGACCCACCAATAACAAATACTATATGACTTTTCCCATTAATTCCTAACCTATTAATTTTGTCTGCCAGTTCAAGAGAATCTAACTGCTTTCCATTAATTTCCAAGGTTATAACATAGGCGTCATCAGGTATTTTAGCTAATATCCGGTTTCCTTCTTTTTCTTTTACCATATCAGCCTCTGTTTCTGAACAGTTTTCCACTGTTTTTTCATCCGCCACCTGTACCACCTCTGCCTTGCAGTATCTGGAAAGCCGCTTTAAATATTCATTCACTGCCTCTGTATAAAATTTTTCCTTAATTTTACCAACAGTTAATATTATTATTTTCATATAAACTCCTGCTAGTTTTGACTAAATCTTGATAAGAACTGTCTTGTTCTCTCTTCCTGTGGATTTTCAATTACCTGCTTTGCATCACCCTGCTCCACAATCACTCCACCATCCATAAATATAACAGTATCTGCCACATCTCTGGCAAAAGCCATTTCATGGGTAACAATAACCATTGTTGTCTTCTCTTCAGCCAGGGATTTTATAACCTTAAGCACTTCTCCCGTAAGTTCAGGATCAAGTGCCGATGTAGGCTCGTCAAAACAAAGAATATCCGGTTTAAGTGCCAAAGCCCTGGCAATGGCTACACGCTGTTGCTGTCCTCCCGAAAGCTGGTGTGGATAATGATTAACCCTGTCTGCTAATCCCATTCTTGCCAACAATTCTTTTCCATGTTCTTCTATTTTGTTATAAATTTCTTTTTTATTCTGCTTAAAGTCAGGCAAATCCTTTGCCAGCATTTTTTCTGCTAATGTAACATTTTCCAATGCTGTATACTGTGGAAAAAGATTAAAAGACTGAAATACCATTCCAAAATGAAGTCTTTTGTCTCTTAAATCCTTATCTTTTTTGCTTTTTATCTGACTTGCATCAAACAAAATTTCATCATTTACTACAATGGTCCCACCGTTTGGTATTTCAAGAAAATTAAGACATCTTAAAAGAGTTGTCTTACCTGAGCCTGAAGAACCTATAATTGCCAAAGTCTGTCCTTCCTCTAAATCAAAACTTATATTTTTTAAAACATCGGTGCTACCGAAATGTTTCTCTATATTTTTAACTTCTAACATTGCCATTTCAATACACCTCCTTATTTAAAATAATCTAATTTCTTTTCTATGTAATTAAACAAAATGGTAAGAATACCTACGAATATCAGATAAAATACCCCTGTGTAGAACAGTGGCCATATAATACCCTCTGATTTCATAAAGTTTTCCCCCATTACCGTTAATTCCTGTACAGATATAATTCTTGCTAAAGATGTATCCTTAACCAATGTAATTATTTCATTTGACATTGGTGGCACTATTCTCTTAATCATCTGAAGTAATGTGATTTTAAAGAATATTTGGAATTTAGTCATTCCTAGAACCTGTCCTGCCTCCCTTTGTCCTGCGGGAACGCCTTCTATACCACCTCTGAATATAACTGAAAAATAGCAGGCGTAATTAATGGTAAAGGCAACTACTGTTGCAATAACCCTGCTCCATGAATCCCCTGTCCACACATAATATCCTATTAATCCCGGGCCATAGAATATTATAATAATCTGAAGCATAAGAGGGGTTCCACGGATAATCCATACAAACACGTCAACAAGATATTTTAAAGGTTTAAATCTGCTCATTGAGCCAAAGGCAATAATAAGTCCCAGTGGCAATGAAAATATTAACGTTAATATAAATATTTCTACTGATATTCCAAGTCCGCTAAGTAACTCTTCCGTAACGCTTAAAAACATAAAGTTTCTCCTTAATCCTTTTACCGTTTTAAGGCAGAGAGCAAACAACCCTCTGCCTTAAAATAATTTTTCTAAATTTTATTATACCTTTATTTTGATGAAACTACAACTACCTGTGCATTATTGCAGTAAGCATTTGTACATTCCATAGAATTTTTAACTTCATTTGTCAATGTCATACCATTCCAAACAACGTCAATTTTCTTTGAATCAAGTTCCATTGTTTTTGTATCCCAGTTAATTACTACAAATTTAATCTTAACACCCAACTTTTCAGCAAGTTTCTTTGCTAAATCTGCATCAAAGCCAATCCAGTTTCCGTCTTCATCTTTGTAATCCATTGGTTCAAATTCCGTAATACCAACAACTAATGTTCCTTTATCTTTAATGTACTTAACATCATCGCCTTCAACATATTCACCTGCTTTAGCCTGCTCTACTAAGGTATCACTTACCTTATATGTATCAGCTATGGTCTTCATTTCTCCTGAAGCATATATTTCACTGAAGAAATTATTAATGTATGCTGCAAGATCTGAACCCTTTCTGCATCCTACACCATATTCTTCTGTAGTAAGCTTATCTGTGTATTTAAGGTCAGGATAACTTGTTCCTTCACCAATCATAGCACCTGCCATAAGTAAATCAATAATGGCAGCATCAGATGTTCCTGAATTTACTTCCATTAAAGCCTTTGCCTGTGACTGTACAGGGTTTGTGCTCCATCCCTTTGACTTAGCAGCTTCTTCACCGGCTGAGCCCTGTTCTACTGCATATACCATACTTGAAGCATCCTTCTTGTCACCTGTTTTCTTTTCGCTGCTTCCGCAACCTGATAAACATAATGTTGCACACATTGCAACTGAAAGTAATAAAGCAATTCTTTTTTTCATTGTATTCTCCTTTTTAATGTTATAATTCATTAACACTTTAATTAATTAAACAAGAGAACTATATCATAATAAAATATTAAAGTCAATTTTATATTTTTATTTTTGTAATTCATTTACTTGTTATAACATCTTACTTGTTATATAATTAAATTAATTATTTTACAAGGAGAGATATTGATTATGGAAAAAGGCAACATTGAAGATAAAATTTCTGTTGATAATCAGCCTGTGGATGATATTCCTGAAGCTTCCACTGACTTCAACGAAGAATTATCAAATTTTTCAGAAAATAAGGTTCATTCCTTTGTTCGCTTATCTGACAAATATGATGATATTATGTCATCTTCATATACTTTGATTTTAGTAGGTATTGTGGGAATTATTTTTATGATTTTAGTTTGGATGAAGATTATTCCCCTTCCTATCAGTTCAGAAACATCATGGCTGTTTAATTCAGTTATGGGTGGGGTTTTCATTATTTTTATAATTGCAGGGATTGTTTCATTTATGCATGCAAAGCAGGTCAGAATAGAAGCTGATGCTGAAGATAAGCTTATTGAAGAGCTTCTTTCATGGGCAGATGAAAATATTCATGCTGAGGATATTGATGAAGATCTTGATACTACCCAGCCTATGGAATTACTTTATTTTAACCGTGCAGATAAAATCAGGGATTTATTAATGTACCAATTTGAAAACGCCGACGAAGCCCTTATATATGAATATACGGAGCAGATATATCAGAAGCTTTATGAAAATAATGAAGATTAATTAAATATTTGCAAAGAAAAAGGAGCTACGATGTAACTCCTTTTCTTTTATCTCTTTAATTAAGATTTGGAAGATTGGAAATATATTCTTTAAATAAATTCCAATTTCCTTTTTTAATATCAAATGTATCTTCATTAAACTGATTTTCCACATATCCTTCAATTAGAAACACATCTATTCCAATATTTCTTGCAACCATGTCTTCATGTACATCATTGCCAACCATTATGCAGTCCTCTGAATCCTTGTCTAACATTTTTAACAGAAACTTATAATACTCAATATTGGGCTTTGCAAAACATGAATTTTCATATGTAGTTATGTAAGAAAAATCCTCCGGATTAAGACCTGCCCAGCCTAATCTTTCATATACGGCAATTTCCGGAAAAACAGGATTTGTTGCCACTACCAACTGATATCCTTTTTCCTTTAGTATGTCTATACACTCTGCCACTGTATCTATAGGGTGGGTAACATATCTTGCCACAGCGAAATCATCCTTATAGAACTTAATAATTTCCTTCTCCAGTTTTCTTTTAACTTTAGACTCCATTTTTCCATTACCATCTGTCATAAAGTTTTCAAATGCTTTCCAGAAACATTCCTCATTAGTAATAAGACCGTCATTTTGTACCACGGCCTTCTCACCCACCCATAATGCCGCAATAATCTTTTTAGCATCATAGCCTGCTGTTTCAAGTCTATTCTTTAACAGCAAAATATATGTATCTGTAAATTCCTTCATATCCATTGGAAGCAATGTTCCGTCTAAATCAAAAAGTACTGTATTCATCCCTTATCCTATTAAAATTATTCGTCCCAGTTATGATAAACCTGCTGAACATCTTCATCTTCATCAAGCCTGTCAATAATAATATTCATCTTCTTAATGGCGTCTTCATCTGATAATTCTACATAATTCTGCGGAATCATTGTTACTTCTGCCTCTGCCATTTTAATTCCTTCTTTTTCCAATGCTTCTCTTACATTGCTAAATTCCTCAGGTGAAGTAATGATTTCATAGCTATCCTCTTCGTCTGCAAAATCTTCTGCTCCTGCATCAACTGATATCATCATAAGTTCATCAGGATCCATGTCGCATTCTTCCTTATCAATGATAATCTGACCTTTTTCATCAAACATATATGATACACAGCCCTGTGCTCCAACATTTCCGCCACCCTTTGTAAAGCAGTTTCTTACGTTTGCAGCTGTTCTGTTTCTGTTGTCTGTAAGAGCATCGACAATAATGGCAATACCATTTGGTCCATATCCCTCGTATCTCACTGTTTCGTAGTTAATTGCAGCTGCATTACCGGCAGCCTTCTTAATACCTCTTTCAATGGTATCATTAGGCATGTTGTTGGCCTTTGCCTTTGCTATAACATCTCTTAACTTGCTATTATTATTAGGATCTGCTCCACCTTCTTTTACGGCTACCGCAATTTCCTTTCCTATAATTGTAAACATCTTGCCCTTTGCAGCATCATTTTTTTCTTTTTTATGCTTAATGTTGGCAAATTTTGAATGTCCTGACATAATTACCCTCTCTTCCGTAATTTTTTATTTATTTTAATCTATTCGCATAATTCAATAGAAATTTTAACATTTTCTAAATTAATAGTCAACTTTCCCTATACCGCTTTTGTTTATGTATCAAGCTCTAAACTAATTAGCAAAGCGGAATCTACTGTTTTTAATATTTCATTGTCCAGATGGCACACCTTATCCTTTAACCTTTTCTTATCAATAGTTCTTAATTGTTCAAGAAGTATAACCGAATCCTTTACAATGTCACAGTTTTCTTTATTTATTTTTACATGGGTAGGCAGTTTTGCCTTCGTCATACGGGAAGTTATGGCTGCCACAATCACCGTGGGACTATGCCTGTTTCCGGTGTCATTTTGAATTATTAAAACAGGTCTGACTCCTCCCTGTTCAGACCCGATTACCGGTCTTAGGTCGGCATAGAAAATATCCCCTCTTCTTATTACCATTTTTTCACACTCCAAATCATCTAATGTCTTACTAGTTATAGTATTCCACATTTTGGAATGTGTATTCAAAAGATTATTTTAAATTTAATCCCCGGCCTTACAAATCTATTTCATAATCATCTGTGAAGTAGTCTTTCGTGCCAATTACCTTACCGTTTTTTAAATACACCCTTGGAACCCTTTTACCTAAATCACATACAAATTCATAATTAAAAGTTCCTGCAAGCTCCGCTAAATCATCTATTTTGATTTCCTCGCTTCCATCAGTTCCTGCTAATGTAACCAAATCTCCTACTTTTACGTCCATTCCCGTAACATCTACCATAAACTGATCCATGCACACGCGCCCTACAATATTAGCGCGTTTTCCATTAATAAGAACATAGCCTTTATTGCTTAAATTACGTGGATATCCGTCTCCGTATCCTAAAGGAATAGTAGCTATTTTCATGTCATCCTTTGCAATATAGGTCTGACCATAGCTTATTCCCCGTCCTTTTTCGATATTTTTAACGTAAACAACGTGACTGTAAATTGCCATGGCAGGATACAATTTCATATTGTCCTTATCTATTTCATCTGATGGATACAAGCCATACATTGAAATTCCGGCTCTTGACAGACTAAGGGATGTTTTTTTCATTTCCATCATTGCCGCACTGTTGGCACACTGATGTATAGGAATTTTAACCCCTTTTTCTTCCACCAGATTAACAAATTTTAAAAATTCTTCAAACTGCTTATCTGCAAAGGATTTGTCTTTATAATCCGCCTTGGCAAAATGAGTAAATATTGACTCAATTTTTATATTTGGCAGCTTACTGATTTCCACAATTTCCTCTGCAGCTTCATTAGACGGTATGTATCCTATTCTGCTCATACCTGTATCTACAGCAATATTTATTTTTAATACTTTGTTAAGATTAACTGCATGTTGTGACATAACCTTTGCCATATCCAATGTAAACACGGGAGGTAACATATCTTCTTCTATCACCATATCGTAAGTACATTCCTGAGTATATCCCAGTATAAAAATTGGCTTATCTATGCCATGTCTTCTAAGGTTATGGCCCTCGTAAGCCGTAGCTACGGCATATCCGTAACATATATCATCTAAATCCTTAGCAATAGGTACTGCCCCATGTCCGTAACCATCTGTTTTTATTACTGCAACTATTCCTGTATTTTCATTTAATCTTTCCTTCATAATCTCTACATTTTTATGAATCATATCTAAGTCAACTGTTGCATAACCTCTAAAATACTTGTCAATTTCCATAATTTCACTTCCTGTTAATCTGTAATTACACTTTTTATTTCTTCAATAATATCTGTAGCCATAAGACCTGTTTTTGATACTTTATGGGCTGCCATATCACCTGCTAATCCGTGAACGTAAGGTCCCATTACCGCTGCCTTTTCAAAATCACAGCCTATACCTATGAGGGCTGATATTATACCTGTAAGGGCATCACCGCTTCCTGCCGTTGCCATTCCATTATTTCCCGAAAGATTAATGTAAATCTGTCCGTCAGTTGCAATAACGGTTCTTGCATCCTTTAAAACCACATTGGCACCGTACCTGTAATTAAGCTCTTTGGCATAATAAATAAGGTTTTCTGCAATTTCCTTAACAGGTTTATTTATAAGTCTGCTCATTTCTCCTAAATGAGGAGTTAAAATTAATTTCTTATGAAAGTTCTTTTTAACCCTTTCATCTGCAGCAATATTGTTTATTCCGTCAGCATCAATAACTGCCGGGATTTTTGACTCAATTACCTGCTCCACAATCATCTGCTGTATGGTTCCTATTCCTATTCCCGGCCCCACAGCCACAACGTCACACCAGTTTAAACATGCTTCAAAGGCTTTTTTGTCAAATTTTTCTGTGTTGTATGTATTAATCATAGCCTCAGGAATTAATTTTGCAATAATATCCCTGTTATTTTCGTGGGTAAAAATTCTTACAAGTCCTGCTCCTGCCCTAAAGGCAGCCTTAGCACACAAAACAGCGGCTCCTGAAATATCCCTGCTGCCTGCCACTATCAGGATTTTTCCAAATGTTCCTTTATTAGAATAATTAGCTCTCTTTGGAATCATTTTCAAATCATCCACACCGGCATATTCTAATATTTCCGAAGCCTCATTGTAAGACTGTACCGGATAACCAATGTCTGACACCTCTACCTGTCCGCAGTAATCAGCTCCCGGATATAATACCGTGCCTATTTTGTGACAACCGAAAGTTACAGTATAATTGGCTTTTATGGCACATCCCATAACTTCACCGGTATCTCCGTTGATTCCTGATGGAATATCAACGGCATAAATAATATTTTTCATTTTATTTATTTCCGAAATAAGCTGTTCGTATGTACCTGTAACGTCCCTTGATAAACCTATTCCAAATAAAGCATCAACTACCACATCGGCATCTATAACACTAGATACCACAGGAACTCCTATTTTTTCCACAATACTTAACTGGGTTTTAAATTCCTCTGTTGCCTTTTCCTTATCTCCCATAACAAAAATACAGATGTTATATCCTAAAAGATACAACATCCTGCCTATAGCAACACCATCTGCCCCATTGTTACCAATGCCTGCAATAACCTGTATTGTTATATTATTTTTTTGTTTTCTTTCATTTTTGTCAATTAAATCAGCTACACTTTTTGCTGCTCTTTCCATCAAAACCAATGATGGTATTCCAATCTCATTTATCGTATAGCTGTCTATTTTCTTCATATCCGTGCCTTTAACGATATTCTCCATGAGTATGCTCCTATTTGTTTAAACTATTGTTTTTTTCTGAAATTCTATATGTAAGCTTCATAAGACTCTCTGACAGATGGACATTTTCAACAATAATGTCTCCCGAAACTCCTAGATCCGTATGGGCAAAATTCCAAAATGCCTTTATGCCACACTCTACCAGTTTCTCAGCTATTTTCTGTGCCGGTTCCTTAGGTAATGTAAGTGCCACAATTTCCACACTATTTTCCTTAACATAATCATATAAGTATCTAATGTCCAAAACCTTACCGCCTGCTGTGTCTTTACCTATCAGTTCAGGATTCTTATCAAATAACGCAGTAATCTCAAATCCCCTGTTTCTGAAATTGCCATAATTGGCAATTGCCTGACCTAAATTTCCTGCACCTACGATAACCATTTTATGTGTTACGTTAAGCCCTAAAAGCTTTCCGATTTCTTCATATAAATACTGAACATTATAGCCGTATCCCTGCTGTCCGAATCCGCCAAAATTGTTTAAATCCTGTCTTATCTGGGATGCTGTAACATTCATTCTTTTACTTAACTCTTTTGAAGATATACGCTCAATATTTTCCTGTCTTAGTTCATCTAAATATCTATAATAACGAGGCAGCCTTGAAACAACTGCTTTTGATATTTTATTCATGCTAACTCCTCATTCTTTTTTCTCTAATGTTTAATTATAAGTACATAGGGAAACATTGTCAAATATTTATCATTCTTTTATTTTTGGGATTTTCTCATAATTTCAGCCTATATTAAAGTTAATGGGATTTATAAACATATAGTTTAAAAATATGCTTATTTATGGTAAACTGTTTTCCAGGAAAATTTACTTTTACAGGAGAAAACAAATGATATTATCATGTAATCATATATCAAAATCTTATGGTGTTGACACTATTTTAGATGACTGTTCTTTCTTTATTAATGATAATGAAAAAGCAGCCATTGTGGGAAATAACGGTGCCGGCAAGTCAACCATAATGAAAATTCTAATAGGGGAACTTAGCGCTGATAATGGAAATGTTACCATTGGCAAGGATAAAACCATCGGTTATCTTGCCCAGTATCAGGATTTAAGCTCCACTAATTCCATATATGAAGAAGTAAAATCCGTTAAGCAGGACATAATTAACATGGAACAGCGCCTTATGGGATATGAAAGGGAGATGGCTAACCTGTCAGGTTCTGCCCTTCAAAAACTTATTGAAGACTATACTAATCTTGAACATCGCTTTCAAATGTTAGATGGTTATTCATACAAAAGTGAAATTGAAGGTGTCATTAAAGGTTTAGGATTTACTTCTGATGATTTTAATAAAGAAGTGGGAAAATTATCTGGAGGGCAGAAAACCAGAGTTGCCCTTTGTAAACTCCTTTTAGGAAAGCCTGACATTATAATGTTAGACGAACCTACTAACCATTTGGATTTAAATTCCATTAAATGGCTGGAAAATTATCTTTTAAACTATAAAGGTGCGGTACTTATTATAGCCCATGACAGATATTTTCTTGACAGAATCGTAACTAAGGTCATTGAAATTGAAAATCATAAGTGTCATATTTATGACGGCAATTACTCCGCCTTTGCTGAAAAGAAAAAACAGCTTAGAGAGGTGCAGCTTAATCTTTACCTTAAACAGCAAAGTGAAATTAAACATCAGGAAGAAGTTATTGCCAAACTTCGCTCTTATAAACAGGAAAAGTTTTACAAACGTGCTGAAAGCCGTGAGAAGGCTTTAGATAAGATTGAATTAGTGGATAAGCCCGAAGAATTAAATGCTGCCATGAATATTACCCTTGAACCTGACTGTGTAAGTGGAAATGACGTTTTAACTGTTCAAAACCTTTCTAAGTCATACAACACACTGCTTTTTAAGGATATTAATTTTGAAATCAAACGTGGCGAGCATGTTGCCTTAATTGGTGATAACGGTACAGGTAAAACCACTATATTAAAAATCATCAATAATATTATTTCTGCCGATAGCGGTATGGTAAAGTTAGGTACTAACGTGCATATCGGTTATTATGACCAGGAACAGCATAACCTTACTGACAGCAATACACTGTTTGAGGAAATTGCAGATGCCTATCCTGATATGACTAATACCAAAATCAGAAACACCTTAGCTGCATTTATGTTTACGGGTGATGACGTTTTTAAATTAGTTTCCGATTTAAGCGGTGGTGAAAAAGGTCGTTTATCTCTGGCAAAGCTTATGCTTTCAGAGGCTAACTTAATTATTTTGGATGAACCTACCAACCACCTGGATATGACTTCAAAGGAGATTTTGGAAAATGCCATAAACAGCTACACCGGTACAGTATTTTATGTGTCCCATGACCGTTATTTTATTAACCGTACTGCAAGCCGTATTTTGGAACTAACTCATACCAAATTAATTAATTACCTTGGTAATTACGATTACTATGAAGAAAAAAAAGAACAGCTTACTGCTACCTTCGCCCCGGAAATTGTCAAGGAAAAGGAAGCAAAAACTGTTTCAGATAATAAACTTGATTATTTAGAAAGGAAGGCTGAAGCCGCAAGGATTAGAAAATTGAAAAATGACATTTCTAAAGTTGAAGAGAAAATAAAAAAATATGAAGACAGATTAAATGAATTAGATGAAATGCTTGAGGATCCTTCCGTATCTACCAATTCAGCTAAATTAAACGAAATCAGTAAGGAACAAAACGATATCAGTAAGAAGCTTGATGATTTAATGTTACAGTGGGAAGAGTTGTCAGACCAGCTTTAATTATTTGATTTTATCAAGGTTATTTATTGTATTTTAGGCTGTTTTATTCTATACTAGATATATCATTTTACATTTAAGGAGACTATCATTATGGAGAATAGAAAAGTTGTAGTCGCTCTTGGAAGAAATGCCTTTAGCGAGTCATTTCCTAAGCAGCAGGAGCGTGTTAAATTAGCTGCTAAGGCTATTGCAGACTTAGTAGAAGAAAAATATGAAGTTATTATTACTCATAGTAACGGACCTCAGGTTGGAATGATCCAGACAGCTATGACTGAGTATTCAAGACTTGACCCGGACAGAACTGTTGCACCTATGTCTATATGTGGTGCCATGAGTCAGGGATACATAGGATTTGACTTACAAAATGCCATTAGAACTGAACTTTTATCAAGAGGGATTTACAAACCTGTAAGTACCATTATTACTCAGGTCAGAGTTGATCCTTTTGACCGTGCATTTAATGCTCCTTCAAAGGTTATCGGACGTCTTATGACAAAGGAAGAAGCTGAAAATGAAAAGAAAAAGGGAAATTATGTAGAATACGAAGAAGGCGAGGATGGTTACAGAAGAATAATTGCCAGTCCAAAGCCAATTGACATATATGAAATTGATGCCATTAAGGCTTTAGTTGATGCCCATCAGTTAGTT
>NZ_CAKVZL010000019.1:0-28413 GCF_934835595.1 Eubacterium sp. AF15-50 | reverse complement strand
AATGAGCAGTCTTGCCATAGCGGTATCAGGAATACTTACGGTAGCACTGTCATCATTATATGCAAATTTTATGTAATAGAAGATTAATTATAAAATTAGGAGAATGAGGATATATGATAATAACAATAGCAAGAGAATGTGGATGTAATGGAGATGATATTGGAAGATTTTTAGCTGAAAAATACAATATTCCCTGTTACACCAAAAAAGAACTGGAAAAAATTGCAAAGAAAGAACATATTTACGAAAAATATCCTTTTTTCTTTAATGAAGTATCCCTTGAATTAATGATGGATACTGTAGCAGATGAAATGAAACAGCACTTAAGAAACACGCCTAAAGAGGCTCTTGGGAAAACTGTCAAAAATGGTGATTTTGTAATCATTGGAAGGGCATCAAATTATGCTTTTAGGGATAGGGACGATGTTGTAAGAATATTTTTATGTGGTGAAAAAAAACAGCGCATTAGAAATATTGCAATAAAACATAATGTGTCTGAAAGAAAGGCAGGAATAATAGTTGATGAGACAGATAACAGAAGAAGGAGTTATCACAAATATTATACAGGAGAAGAGTGGGGGTATGCAGGTAATTATGATATGTGCCTGGATGCAATAAACCTGGAAAAAACAGGAGTAGGCGAAATGATTGATGAATATTTAAAGTTAAAGAATGTATAATAATGTAGGATTTCTAAAAAATAAATAATCATGTTGCATATTATTTTAATAAAGTATATAATTATATTTAACAAAATAATATGACAAATTAATATTGACAAGGATAGGATAATGTACTATCATAATAACGAACAACAGTTCGATTAAAATAAGCGAGGATTAATATGAATAAAGAAGATAAGTTAAAGGCATTAGATGCAGCTATATCACAGATTGAGAAGCAGCATGGTAAGGGTGCCATTATGAAATTAGGTGATTCAGGTAATAAGATGAATGTTGAATCACTTCCTACAGGTTCATTAAGTTTGGATTTAGCTTTAGGTATAGGAGGAATTCCAAGGGGCAGAATTATTGAGATATATGGTCCGGAGTCCAGTGGTAAGACTACGGTTGCGCTACATATGATTGCTGAAACACAGAAGAGAGGTGGAGTGGCAGGCTTTATTGATGCGGAACATGCACTTGACCCGGTATATGCCAAGGCTATAGGTGTGGATATTGATAATTTATATATTTCTCAGCCAGATTATGGCGAGCAGGCATTAGAGATTACAGAGACTATGGTTAGATCCGGAGCTGTAGATATTATTATAGTGGACTCAGTTGCTGCTCTTGTACCTAAGGCTGAGATAGATGGAGATATGGGGGATTCTCATATGGGACAGCAGGCAAGACTTATGTCACAGGCACTTAGAAAGCTTACGGGAATAGTTAATAAAACAGGATGTTCAGTTGTGTTTATTAACCAGTTAAGAGAAAAAATCGGTGTTATGTTTGGAAATCCGGAAACAACAACCGGTGGACGTGCGTTGAAGTTCTATGCATCAGTCAGACTTGATGTTAGAAGAGTGGAGACACTTAAGGCAGGTGGTGAAATGGTAGGTAACCGTGCAAGAGTTAAAGTTGTTAAGAATAAGGTTGCACCACCATTTAAGGAAGCAGAATTTGACATTATGTTTGGAAAGGGAATATCAAGAGAAGGTGATATTCTTGATTTGGCAGCTAACTGTGGAGTTGTAATAAAGAGCGGATCATGGTATGCATATAATTCTGAAAAGATTGGTCAGGGAAGAGAGAATGCAAAAAAATACCTTCTTGAAAATCCGACCATTATGGAAGAAATAGAGACAAAAGTACGTGATTTTTATGCATTAGACGGCAGTGAGGAAAAAGATACCGATAATAATACTGAAACGGAGTAATATTGCAACAACATGTATACTGTAGTAAAAACTATACCGAAGGGTAGTCGGATTCAAATTACATTGGATAATGGCATCTCCTTTATTCTATATAAAGGGGAGGTCAGAAGATACAAAATCAGTGAGAATGCCACCATAGATGAAAAGTCATATAATGAGATTTGGGAGATATTATATAAGAGGGCCAGAGAAAGGGCACTTTATATATTAGATGACGGGTATAAGACTAAAAAGCAGATATATGATAAGTTAAAATCCGGCAATTATCCTGAGGATATTATTCAATCGGTCATTTCATATCTTTTAGAATATAATCTGATAGATGACTTAAGATATGCCGGTCTCTATATTGAATATAAGTCCGAATCTAAAAGTAAAAGACAGATAGTTCAGGATCTTATGACTAAAGGCATAAAAAAGGATGTTATTGATAAGGCCTTTGAAGAAAGCGATTATACAGACGAACATTCTCTTAATAAAATATTGGAAAAAAGAATTAAGAGGTATAATCTTGAAGAACCAAAAGAATTACAGAAGTTATATCGTTATCTTGTAGGAAAAGGATATAATTATAATGATGTAAAATCGGCTGTGAGACAATATTCTCATGATACGGATATGTCATTATAGGAGGAAATGTGCTATTAGCCAAACTGTCTGGTAGCACATTTTTGTTACATTTTTGTCACATAAACGGTGAGATTGCTTGACATAACTTGGTTAATAAAGTAAAATGGATATGTTGTGATGTACAATGAAAACTAAATAAGGAGGTGCTCCTGTGAGTGATACTACTTGGACACTCTTATGCGTTGGAATTGCAGTTGTAGTTGCTTTGATTTCAGCTTTTGTGGCAGTTACAATCAGAAAAAGTACTGTTGAAAAGAAGATAGGCTCAGCAGAGGATAAGGCTCGTGAAATTATTGATGAAGCCATTAAGACAGCTGAAGCTAAGAAAAAAGAGGCACTTTTGGAAGCTAAAGAGGAAAATCTTAGAACCAAAAATGAACTTGACAAAGAAATCAAAGAACGAAGAGCAGAAGTTCAACGTTATGAGAAACGAGTTCTTAACAAGGAAGAGTCTGTTGAAAAGAAGTCAGATGCACTTGAGAAGAAAGAAAATAGTCTTAAAGCTCATGAAGAAGAGTTAAAAGAGACTAAAGCTAAAGTAGATAAGTTAAACGAACAGCGCGTACAGGAACTTGAAAGAATCTCTGGATTAACCTCCGAACAGGCAAAAGAATATTTATTAAAAACTGTTGAAGAAGAAATTAAAATTGAAACTGCAAAATTAGTTAAGGAATTAGAAGCACAGGCAAAAGAAGATGCTGATAAGAAAGCTAGAGAGCTTGTTGTAAATGCTATTCAGAAATGTGCTACAGATCATGTTTCTGAGACTACGATTTCTGTAGTTTCACTTCCTAATGATGAAATGAAAGGTAGAATAATTGGTAGAGAGGGACGTAATATTAGAACTCTTGAATCACTTACAGGTGTTGATCTTATTATTGATGACACACCGGAAGCAGTTGTTTTATCAGGATTTGATCCTATTAGGAGAGAGGTGGCAAGAATCGCCTTAGAGAAGCTTGTTGTAGATGGTAGAATCCAGCCTACGCGAATCGAGGAAATGGTTAATAAGGCTAAGAAAGAAGTTGAAACCATGATTCGTGAAGAAGGAGAGGCAGCTACACTTGAAGTGGGAGTACATGGTATACATCCGGAATTGGTTAAACTTTTAGGAAAGATGAAGTTTAGAACCAGTTATGGTCAGAATGCACTGAAGCATTCTATTGAAGTGGCACATTTATCAGGCTTACTTGCAGCTGAATTGGGCTTAGATGTAAGAGTAGCCAAGAGAGCGGGTCTGCTTCATGATATAGGTAAGGCAGTTGACCATGAAATGGAAGGAACACATATACAGTTAGGTGTTGATTTATGTAGAAAATACAAGGAATCAGCGGTTATCATTAATGCTGTGGAAGCACATCACGGTGATGTTGAACCGGAAACACTTATAGCTTGTATCGTTCAGGCGGCAGATGCTATTTCTGCAGCAAGACCGGGTGCAAGACGTGAGACACTTGAGACATACACAAACAGATTAAAACAGTTAGAAGATATTACAAACTCATACGAAGGAGTTGAAAAATCTTTTGCCATTCAGGCAGGTAGAGAGGTTCGAGTTATGGTTATCCCTGAAAAGGTTTCAGATGCTGATATGGTTATTATGGCTAGAAATATTTCAAAGCAGATTGAAAGTGAATTAGAATATCCTGGTCAGATTAAGGTAAACATTGTAAGGGAATCAAGAGCCATTGATTACGCAAAATAAATAATCTACATTAAGCCATCATATTAAATTATGGTGGCTTATTTTTTTTACCCATAAACAGGAAAAAATGATATACTTAATTAGATATAAATTTATTAGAAAAATATTGTGAGGTGTATTATGGCAGTTTTAGGATTTATCGGAATGGGAAATATGGGAAGTGCAATGCTTTCCGGAGCAAAGGAGACTTTCGGAAAGGAAAATATTATATTCCATAGAAATTCCAGAGAAAAAATGGTTGAGTTTTCAAAAAAAGAAGAGGTTGACTATTGTGAAAGCAACAATGAGGTAGTTAAGAAAGCAAAATATATTATTTTGGCAGTAAAACCACAAATGTTTGAAAAGGTTGCAAAGGAAATTGCACAGGACATAACAAAGGAGAATGTTTTAATTTCTCTTGCACCGGGAATTACAATTAGTCAGATGGCGGATATGTTTAAAACTAATAGAATTGTAAGGTCAATGCCTAATACCCCGGCCATGGTGGGAGAAGGAATGACTGGAGTATGCTACAATAAGGAAATCTTTTCAGAAGACGAAATAGATAATATTACAAAAATTTTTAAATCTATTGGAAAAATGAAAGTAGTTGAAGAAAAATTAATTAATAGTGTAGTGTGTGCCAGTGGAAGTTCTCCGGCATATGTATTTATGTTTATGGAAGCTCTTGCTGATAGTGCTGTTAAATGTGGACTTCCAAGAAAGGATGCTTATGAATTTGTAGCACAGACAGTGTTAGGCTCAGCTAAGCTTATGTTAGAAACCGGAAAACATCCGGGAGAATTAAAGGATATGGTATGCTCACCAGCAGGAACTACAATTGCAGGTGTTGAAGAATTGGAAAAAAACGGATTTAGAAAAGCAATTTTTGCAGCTACAGATGCATGCTTTGATAAATGTGTAAATATAAAATAATGTAAGTGTCAAAAGTGAATTTTGGGGTTAAATGATGTAATCGAATCGCTTTATTGCTACGCAAATTTCTACAATACATCATAAGTAAAAAAATACGGAATGGAGGATTTTATGAAGGAGTTTAAGCGTATTAATCGTCAGATTGTATATAAAGGAGCAATTCTTGATTTTTGTAAAGATGATATAATAACACCTAAGGGGCATCATGTGAAGTGGGATTTTTTACAACATAAGGGTGCAGCGGCAGTTATTCCGGTTTTAGATGATGGACGAATTATTATGGTAAGACAGTGGAGAAATGCCATAGACAGATTTGCTCTGGAAATTCCGGCCGGAGGAAGAGATGGAGAAAACGAGCCTACTAATATGTGTGCAGCAAGAGAATTAGAAGAAGAAACGGGATACAAATCTTCTCGTGTTGAGTTTTTACAGACATTAGTTCCGGCTATTGCTTATTCAGGAGAAAAAATAGACGTATATGTTGCCTTTGATTTGGAAAAATCTCATCAGAAGTTTGATGAAGATGAAGATATTTCCTTAGAAATTTACACAATAGATGAATTAATGGAGAAAATAATAGCTAACGAAATTAATGATGCTAAAACAGTGTCCTCTCTTTTGACATATTATTGTAAGTATGTAAAAGGGGACTGTAAAAAGTAATTTTTCATATTTAGATTCATATATTAACATATGAGAATGCAAAATATATTGCTTTTCATACCATAAAAGGCAAAGGAATAATGTATGAATTATAAATTAGCGGAAAAAAACTACAAAATCTATGCCTTTATATTTGGAATTATAACAGGAACTCTTGTGTATAATTTTCTAGGCATAGATTTTTCTTTTAATAATGTTGAAAACATAAAATTTAACAATCTGTTTGATGGTGTAATTTATGTTCTCTTAGGAGATGTGAAGTTTTTGCTGGGAATATTTATTTTATCTTTTTTCAGAATAAAAGATAAAATTGTTCCGGTTTTTGTTTTTTACTTTGCATTTGTGTTGGCAGGAATAATTACTGTATCTGTAAGCTCACACACTTTATTGCTTGTGGGGGCAGGCATAGATACTATGGCTAAAATCATAGGAACGGTATATATGTGTGACGGCAACAGGAAAAATGTAGGAAGGGGAATAAGTTTTTTAATTTTTATTATTTCATCTTTGTTACAAAATTTTTTCATATTCTAAAATTAATTTCTAAAGGAAATTTACTAGATATTGTGTCGGAATTTATGTTTGTCAGTATATGTGGTATCGTTTTTATGTAACCTAAATTTCGTTCAAAAAATCGTGAAAAATTGTATTTGATTTTATTGAAAAAGCCTTATATAATAAGATTTGACACTCTTAATATAGAGTATAGCGAGGAAAAAATGCAAAGATTAATTGAAGAATTCATTTTAAAATTACATAGTGAAAAGAATACTTCAAGCAACACAGAAGTCTCATATAAAAGAGACTTAACGAAACTTTTTATATATCTTAATAATAGTTATAGTACGGATAATATTTCAGATATTACAAAAGAGGAATTAGAAGGATACATTTCATCATTAGAGACTATTGGAAGAGCACCTACTACAATATCAAGAAACATTGCGTCGATGAAAGCATTTTTTGGATATTTGTATCAGGAGGGATATATTACAGACAATCCTGCTTCTGACATGAAATCTCCTAAGATAGAAAAAAAAGCACCGGAGATTTTGTCTATAAATGAAATTGATGATCTTTTAAAGCAACCTTCAAGAAACACGCCAAAAGAACTTAGAGATAAATCTATGTTAGAGCTTTTGTATGCAACGGGAATGCGTGTTTCAGAACTTATTACACTGAAGGTAAATGATGTTAATATTAATTATGAATTTGTAGTATGTCATGACAGAAAAAGAGACCGTCAGATACCTTTTGGAACAGAGGCAAAGAACGCACTTGTTGCGTATCTGAAAGATGGAAGGGAAAGTTTGCTTGGAGAAAATAAGGATAGTGATGTTTTATATCCTAATTGTTCAGGCAGGGAAATGAGCAGACAGGGATTTTGGAAACTGATAAAGGCTTATGGGAAGAAAGCCGGAATTAAGTCAGATATAACACCCCATACACTTCGCCATTCATTTGCAACACATTTGGTTGAAAACGGGGCAGACTTAAAGGCTGTACAACAAATGCTTGGACATTCTGATATATCTACTACTCAGATGTATATGACACCTGCAAGCCGTAGAGTAAGAGAAGTATATGAAAAGGCACATCCGAAAGCATAAATAATAAGGTGATATATTGAGAGGCATTGTCATTAGATGATGCCTCTTTTAGTGTGTAAAAAACTCCGGTCATATTCACATAAGTGAAAATTCCGGAGTTTAAGTTTTATGCTTCTTCAGCAATAATGTATAACAATTTTTCCGTATCTTCCCAGCCAAGGCATGGATCAGTTATTGACTTTCCGTAGCAGTGTTCATCAATTTTCTGATTCCCACCAACAATATAGCTTTCAATCATAAGACCTTTGACAAAATGTTTTAAATCTTCTGAATGTTTACGGTTATGCATTATTTCCTTTGCAATACGAATCTGTTCCATATACTGCTTGTTTGAATTTGAATGATTACAATCAATAACAACAGCAGGATTTTCAAATCCTTTTTTCATATACATTGAATAAAGATTTACCATATCCTCATAATGGTAATTGGGTATACACTGACCATATTGATTTACGGCACCTCTTAATATGGCGTGGGCTAAATCATTACCTTCAGTCTGAACTTCCCAACCTCTGTAAAGGAAAGAATGAGAAGACTGGGCTGCCTCAATAGAGTTAAGCATAATGGATAAATCTCCGCTGGTAGGATTTTTCATTCCTACAGGAATATCTAAACCGCTGGCTGTAAGACGGTGCTGCTGGTTTTCAACAGAACGGGCACCTACTGCAACATATGAAAGGCAATCTGAAAAGTATCTTGCATTTTCAGGATAAAGCATTTCATCTGCAATTGGGAACTTAGTATCCTCCATGATTTTCAAGAACATTTGTCTTATTGTAATAAGCCCCTGCAATAAATCAGGTTTCTTTTCAGGATCAGGCTGATGTAACATACCTTTATAACCTTTTCCTGTTGTTCTAGGTTTGTTAGTGTAAACTCTTGGAATAATAAAAAGTTTATCTTTAACTTTTTCCTGAACTTTTGCAAGTCTTCCTATATAATCTTCAACAGCTTCCTGATTGTCAGCTGAACAAGGACCTATAATTACGGCAAATTTATCACTTTCACCTGTAAATATCTTTCTAATTTCTTCGTCATTGATTTTTTTCTGATTTGCAACTGCCTCTGGAACAGGATAACTTGTCTTGATTTCCAAAGGAGTTGGTAGCTTTCTAAAAAATGTACTACCCATAACGTCCTCCTTTAATGTATAATTATAAAATGTTAGCCGGAGAAAGAAAGATAAGTATTCTAAATCCTACTAACCACGTATGATAGTATAACATAAGTTTACAATAATTCAACAGTTTAAAGTACGAAAATAAAAGAAAAAGCAGTTATTTGGTATAAAAATTCAAAAGTTCATAGAAAATTCAAATATTATGGGTATTCTATTTACTAAGACATTATGGATAAAAGAGTTGTTAAGTAAGGAGCAAAAATATGGATAAACAGTTTCATTTACAAATATCAAAGGGCGATATTGGAAAATATGTGATTTTACCGGGAGATCCGGGAAGATGTGAAAAAATTGCCGGATATTTTGATGAACCAAGGCTTATTGCACAAAATAGAGAATTTACAACATATACAGGATATATATCAGGAGAAAAAGTTTCAGTTACCTCTACAGGAATAGGAGGACCGTCAGCAGCTATTGCTATGGAGGAATTAGTAGCCTGTGGCGCTGATACTTTTATAAGAATAGGAACTTGCGGAGGTATTAATTTAAAAGTTTTAGCAGGGGACTGTGTTATAGCAACAGGAGCGGTGCGACACGAAGGCACCAGCAGGGAATATGCACCAATTGAATACCCTGCAGTTTCTGACTTTGATGTTACGGAAGCATTAGTTTATGCTTGCAAAAAAAATAATTTGCGTTATCATTGTGGAGTGGTGCAGTGCAAAGACTCATTTTACGGTCAGCATAATCCTGATAGAATGCCTGTATCATATGAACTTCTTAATAAATGGGAAGCATGGAAGAGATTAGGAGTTCTTGCCAGTGAAATGGAATCGGCAGCATTGTTTACGGCAGCAGCAAGTCTGGGGGTGAAATGTGGTTCGGTATTTCATGTTATCTGGAATCAGGAGCGTAAATTAAAAGGATTTAGTGAGGAGGACTGTTACGATACCGATAATGCCATAAAGGTATCCGTAGAGGCTATCAGACATATGATAGCCGGAAAATAACAGCTTTAGGAGGCACTTTTTAATGAAAGAGAAAGTAAAAAAATATATAGGAATAGCTAAGGAAAAATACCATTCAGTCAGGGCATTTTTCAGCAAAACATATAATAAGCACATAATATACATGTATGTGGTAACGGCATTACTTATTAATCTGGTTATTGAAATGTTAGCCAGAAAGTCATTTTTAAAGGGCATATATTTCCTTATAGGAAATCCGTATGTATTTATCTGTAGTGCAATGATAATATTAATGACCCTTTCATTTACCTTTCTTATGAAAAGAAGGTTTTTTGGAATGACATTGATTTCTGTTATTTGGTTGATTCTGGGAGTGGCCAATGGCGTGTTGCTTTCTAACAGGGTAACACCTTTTACGGCAGTGGATTTGATGCTTATTGATAGTGCTTTAGGGGTTATAAATAAGTATTTTTCAACATTTCAGATTGTTTTGGTTGTTATTGCGCTTATTTTGGCAATAGTAGGACTGGTCGTTATGTTCTTTAAGGCACCAAAAGTCAATCACAAGATTAAATATGCAAGAAATATTATTGGAATTGCTGTTATTTGGGCGATAGGTCTGGGAACAATTAATTTGGGAGTGGCATCAGAACTTCTTTCCATGAAATTTGGAGAACTTAGAGTGTCGTATTATGATTACGGATTTGTTTATTGTTTTTCAAATAGTCTTATAAATACAGGAATTGACAAGCCTAATTCATATTCAGGTGAAACTATTGAAAAAATAGTGAAGGATGATGACGATAAAACAACCCTTAAGAAGGCTAAGAAGAAACCAAATATTATTTTCTTGCAGTTAGAGTCATTTTTTGATATGAACAATCTTAAAAATGTTAAATTATCAAAAAATCCTGTTCCGTATTTTGAAAAGTTAATGAAAAATTATCCAAGTGGATACTTAAATGTGCCTATAGTTGGTGCTGGAACGGTAAATACGGAATTTGAGGTTATGACAGGAATTAATTTAGATTTCTTTGGTCCGGGAGAATATCCTTTTAAAACTAAATTAGTAGATACTACCAGTGAAAGCATATGCTACAACTTAAAGGAGTATGGCTACAGCTGTCATGCCATTCATAATAACACTGCAACCTTTTATGGAAGAAATGTGGTATTTTCTAATTTAGGATATGATACATTCCAATCTATTGAAAATATGTATATAGATGATTTTACACCTATGGGATGGGCAAAGGATTATTTCCTTACGGATTATATTATGCAGGCATTAAAATCTACTAAAAAGCAGGACTTCATTTATACTATTTCAGTACAGGGACATGGAAGTTATCCTACAAGTGGTGATTATGACTATCCTATTAAAGTTTCAGGTGTAGACGATGAAGACGTTACAAACCAGTATCAGTATTATGCATGGCAGACTAATGAAATGGATAAGTTTTTAAGAAAACTTACAAAAGCCCTTAAAAACTTTGGTGAGGATACCATTCTTGTAATGTATGGTGATCATCTGCCAAGCTTTGGTATATCAGGAGAGGATTTGGTAAACGGTGATGTATACCAGACTCAGTATGCTATCTGGTCTAATTTTAAGACTAATTATACTAACGAGGATATAGAAGCGTATCAGTTGGAGTCTAAAATACTTGGTGGCTTAAATATGAACTCCGGAAAGATTAATAATTACACACAGTTACACAAAAATGATGACGATGAAACCTATCAGGAAGGCCTTAAGAATTTATCTTACGATTTGCTTTATGGAGACAATTATGCGGCAAACGGAGAAAACCCATATAAGCCAACAGATTTGAAATTCGGACTTCATGATGTAAAGGTAAGCTCCGTTACCCCTATTGGGGATGATGTAGGTACGGTGTATATATACGGGAATTATTTTACAAGCTACAGTAAGGTATATATAAATGACGAAAAGCAAAAAACGGTATATATAGATCCTAATACATTGATGATTGTTTATCCGGACTTAAAAGATGGCGACAGCTTCTCGGTATATCAGCAAAATTCTGATGAGCATGTGCTGTCAAAAACAGAGCCTTTTGTATATAATCAGGAGGAAATGCAACCGTCAAGCACTAAGGCACAAACAACAAAGGATAAGTCGAAAAAAACAAAATCTAAATCTTCAAAGAAAAAGAAGAAAGAAAAATAGCATAAAATTTTTAAACTCCATTACAATGTATAAAGGTGTAATGGAGTTTTTTTATGGAAAAAATCATGTTTTATGAAAAATGGTGCAACAGGTTGTTTAAAAGAGTGCTGGTTGCTATGATTTCACTAAGTATTTTGATAACGTCCACATTTACAATACAAGGTGATGAAAAAGCAGAGATGAAATGTAAATCCTATGTACTTATGGAGGCGTCCTCAAAAACAGTAATTAAAGCAGAAAATGAAAATGAAAAATTAAGTCCTGCTAGTATAACTAAAATAATGACTTTAATACTAATTTTTGATGCAATACATAGTGGTAAAATAAAGTTAGAGGATATGGTTACTACCAGTGCCCATGCCAAAAGTATGGGAGGTTCCCAGGTGTTTTTGGAAGAAGGAGAGCAACAAAATGTAGAAACTCTTATAAAGTGCATTATAATTGCATCGGGAAATGATGCATCTGTAGCCATGGCTGAGCATATTTCAGGTTCAGAAGAAGAATTTGTAAAGGAAATGAATAAAAGGGCAAAGAACCTTGGAATGAAACATACACATTTTGAAGATTGCTGTGGGCTGACTGATTCGGATAATCATTATACATCAGCAATGGATGTGGCAATTATGTCAAGAGAATTAATTGTGAAGTATCCGGAGATTTTTAAATATTCTACCATATGGATGGAAAGTTTTACACACAAAACCAATAAAGGGGAAAGTGAATTTATGCTTACTAACACAAATAAGTTACTTAAAACCAATAGGTATGTAAAAGGGCTTAAAACAGGAAGCACGTCAAAAGCAAAATACTGTGTTTCCACTGTGGCAGAAAAGGATGGTGTGGAATTGATTGCAGTGGTTATGGCGGCTCCGGATTATAAGGCAAGATTTGTCCAGTCCAACAGCCTTATAAATTACGGTTTTTCAAATTGTAAGGTGTATAAGGATAATAAGAAATATCAGAACAAGGTAAATATATGTGGCGGGGAAAAGGACAAAGTAAAAGTGCAAAATGATACATTTTCATATGTTGATACTAAAGGTGGAAAAATTGATGGTATAGAATCTAAAGTGGCTTTAAAGGACAACATAAATGCACCGGTAAGGAAGGGAGATATAGTAGGAAAAATTGAATACATAATGGATAAAAAGAAAATCGGAGAAGTTAAAATTATGGCAGAGGAAACGGTGGATAAAGCAGATTATGGCTTCACATTTCTAAAATTAGTAAAATATATGTTCCAGATAACCTGATAAATTCAGGTGCTTAAAATTATATTGTATTGAAAAAAAGAAATTTTTTATGTACAATTAAAGTTCGAGAAAAAATGGAGAGAAATTAAAATGATTGAACTGGAAGTTAAACTGGATGCATTTGAAGGACCTCTTGATTTACTGCTGCATCTTATTGAAAAAAACAAAGTAGATATTTATGACATACCTATTGTGGAAATTACGGAACAGTATCTTGATTGCGTAAGTAAAATGCCGAAAGATGATTTGGATTTGGCAAGTGAATTTTTGGTAATGGCAGCTACCCTGATAGATATAAAAAGCAGAATGCTTCTACCAAAAGAAGTGGACGAAAACGGTGAAGAAATTGACCCTAGGGCAGAACTGGTGGAGAAACTTATTGAATATAAGATGTACAAATATGCTGCAGGGGAATTAAGAGATATGCAGGTTTACGCTGGAAAATCATTATATAAAGAGCCTACAGTTCCTGAGGAGGTTAAAAAATATGAGCCTCCGGTGGATTTGGATAAATTGCTATCAGATGTGGATTTGTCAAAGTTAAATGATATTTTTCAAATGGTGCTTAAAAGACAAATGGATAAAATTGATCCTGTAAGAAGTAAATTTGGAAAAATTGAAATGGAGGAAGTAAGCCTTCCTGACAAAATGGATTTTGTTACTGATGCACTAAAGAAAAGAAAAAGATGTAGTTTTAAGCAGCTTTTAGAACAGCAAAGTTCAAAAATGGAAGTTATTGTTTCATTTCTGGCGGTGTTGGAATTAATTAAAATTGGAAAAATTGAAGTTCATCAGGAAAAAACTTTTGATGATATATACATAGATTCAATAGAGTAAAGAGGTTAAAATGGAAAGAAATTACAAAGCAGAAATAGAGGCTATTTTATTTACCATGGGGGAATCAGTTGATATTAATAAAATTGCAAATGCATTAGAAATCAAACCTTCAGAAGTAAAAAAAATAGTAAAAGAAATGCAAAAAGAAATGGACACTCCTGAAAGAGGGGTGAAAATCATAGAACTTGACGGGGCATACCAGATGTGTACTAAACCGGAAATGTACGAAGCACTTATTAAGGTGGCAAAGCAGCCTAAAAGACAGGTTTTAACGGATGTTTTAATGGAAACCTTATCTATTATTGCTTACAAACAGCCTATAACAAAGTCTGAAATTGAAAGAATAAGAGGAGTAAAATCAGATTTCGCAGTTAATAAGTTAGTGGAGTATATGCTGGTGGAAGAGGTAGGGAGAATGGACACACCAGGACGTCCTCTTTTATTTGGAACTACTGAGGAATTTTTAAGAAGATTTGGTGTGGAATCAGCAGACAGCCTCCCTGTAGTAAGTCAGGATATGATAGATGAGTTTAAACATGAGGCAGAGGAAGAGGTAACCCTTAAATCCAATGATTAACACATATTTTTATACAAGGGGATAAAAGTTACTTAAAATGCATATATTATACGGATGCATGTTTAAAGTGATAATAATGAATAAAAGATTAAAATGTTGTTTTATAATTTTAGTTTTGGTACTTAATATGGTGTTTTCTAAACAGGGATTTGGAGAGGAAACAAAGGAACTTAAGGAAAGCGAATTATCTGCAAAGTCAGCGGTACTTATTGACGGAAAAACAGGCAGAGTGCTTTTTGGAAAGAATTATAATAATAAAATGGCAATGGCAAGTACAACGAAAATAATGACATGTATAGTTGCCCTTGAAAATGCATCTCCTGATGAGGTGGTGGAAATAAGCAAAAGGGCAGCTTCTATGCCTAAAGTTCATATGAATGCCATAAAAGGGGAAAAATATAAAATAGGAGATTTGCTTAATGCCATGATGCTAGAGTCTTATAATGATGTGGCAGTGGCTGTGGCAGAAGGGGTAGCAGGAAGTGTGGAAGAATTTGTAAAACTTATGAACAAAAAAGCAGGAGAAATTGGTGCAGTCAACACCAATTTTGTTACTCCTAACGGACTTGATGCTAAGGGGCATTTTTCTACAGCATATGATATGGCTTTAATTGGAGCTTATGCCATAAAAAATCAGCAGTTTTTAAAAATTACAAATACAAAATCCTATTCCTTTTATGATTGCAGCAATAAGAGACATATTGTTGTTAATAACAAAGATGCATTTCTTAATATGAGCAGTGATGCCATTGGAATAAAGACAGGATTTACAGGTGATGCAGGATATTGTTTTGTAGGTGCCGTAAAAAGCAACAACAGAGTGTATGTTTCCTGTGTTCTTGCCAGCGGATGGCCTCCTAACAAAACATATAAGTGGAGAGATACTACTAAATTAATGGATTATGGAAAAAATAACTTTGATACCAAAAAAATTTTGAAAAACAGAATATCTTTTCCCGTAAATATTGAAAATGGAACAAAAAAACAAATTATAGCTGTTGCCATTGGTCCCTACAAAGCATTGGTATCTAGGAATGATACAGTGGAAGCAAAAACGGAGTTTAACTATGAATTACCTATAAAATCAGGAGAAAAAATAGGGGAAGTAAAACTGTATATAAATAATCAATGTGTGAAAAAATGTAAAATAGAGGCTGTGGATAGTGTTGAAAAATATGATTTTAAATATTGCTTTAAAAAGACTTTAGATTATTTCATATTTCAATAATTACTTTATTTATAAAGCTAACTGTGGTATATTTAAACCGAATTTGCTTGTGCATACTAATATGTGTGCATAATGTAAAAAGTTAAAAAGACAGATTATGAAATTTAAAGGAGTCTTGTTTATATGGAATTTGTGAAAATGGAAGGTTGTGGAAACGATTACGTTTATGTTAATGGTTTCAATACAAAAATAGATAATCCCAACGAGTTGTCGAAAATTGTAAGCGACAGACATTTTGGAATCGGTTCAGACGGACTTATAGTTATAAATCCTTCAGAAGTGGCAGATTTTAAAATGAGTATGTACAATGCAGACGGCTCTGAAGGGAAAATGTGTGGAAACGGAATCAGATGCGTTGCTAAATATGTTTATGATTATAAAATGATTGATAAAGAAGTTATAACCGTGGAAACCTTAGCAGGAATTAAGACACTTAAATTAAATGTGGAAAATGGTAAGGTTAAAACAGTACGGGTTAATATGGGAAGTCCTATTATAAATGCAAAGGATGTACCGGTTATATCTGACAAAGAGAAGGTAATTAATGAACCGGTTGTTATTGATGGTAAGGAATATGGCATCACCTGTGTTTCCATGGGAAATCCTCATGCCATTACATTTGTTGATGATACAGATAGTCTGAAAATCGAAAAAATTGGGCCGGGATTTGAAAAAAATGAAATTTTTCCTGACAGAGTCAATACGGATTTTATTCAGATAATTGACAGAAAAACAATTAAAATGAGAGTCTGGGAGCGTGGCTCAGGAGAAACCTTAGCCTGCGGAACCGGTGCCTGTGCCAGTGTTGTTGCCTGTGTATTAAATAATCTTACAGACAATAAGGTTACTGTGAAGCTATTAGGCGGAGATTTGGAAATAAAATATGATACAGATGAAAATACAGTTTATATGACGGGACCTGCAAGGATTGCATTTACCGGAAATATTGATATTTAATGAGGAAATAATATGTTATTAAAAGATTTATTGGAAAAAATTGAATATACCATAGTAAAAGGCACGGATGAAGTGACAATAAATCATCTTGTAAATGATTCAAGAAAGGTTTCAGGGGATGATGTATTTGTGTGTATTAAGGGTGCCGGATTTGACGGACATGAATTTATAGAAGATGTGGCACAAAAAGGTGCTGTTGCAGTTGTGGTAATGGAAGATGTAAATGTAGATGCGAACATTACAGTTATAAAGGTTGAAGATACCAGATATGCATTAGCCTGTATGTCGGCGGCGTATTTTGGACATCCGGCAGAAAAACTCATTACCATTGGTATAACGGGAACTAAAGGAAAAACAACAACTACATATATGGTACGTCAGGTTTTAGAAAGCGTTGGAATAAAAACAGGACTTATAGGAACAATTGAAACTATTGTAGGAGATGAAATAACTCCTGCTAAAAATACCACACCGGAGTCTTTTGTGGTTCAGGAGACCTTTGCCAAAATGGTTAAAGCAGGCTGCAAATGTGTGGTAATGGAGGTTTCGTCCCAGGGACTTATGCTTCACAGAGTATCAGGATTTACATTTGACTATGGTATATTTACCAATATTGAGCCTGACCATATTGGCCCTAATGAACACAAGGACTTTGACGATTATCTTCATTGCAAAAGTATGTTGCTAAAGCAGTGCCGTCAGGGAATTGTGAATATGGATGCAGATTATATAGACAGGGTTTTAGAGGGACACACATGTGAATTGGAAACCTTTGGTGTAAAGGGCGATTATGATTTTAAGGCATCAGACATTAAGTTATTTACAAAGCCGGGGAGCCTGTGTGTTTCATATGATTTATCAGGAAAAATGAATTTCCCTGTGGAAATTGATATTCCGGGGAATTTTAGTGTATATAATTCATTATGTGCCATAGCAATATGCAGTCATTTTACAAATGATGTTGAAAAGATAAGAGAAGCCCTTAAAAATGTAAGGGTGAAAGGAAGAGTTGAAATTATTCCTGTATCAAAGAGATTTACTCTTATGATAGATTATGCCCATAATGCTATGAGCTTAGAAAGTCTTCTTAAAAGCCTTAAGGAATATAACCCTAAGCGCTTAGTTACAGTGTTTGGATGTGGTGGAAACAGGGCGAGAGGCAGAAGATTTGAAATGGGTGAGGTTTCATCAAAACTATCTGATTTTACCATTGTAACATCAGATAATCCAAGATTTGAGGAACCTATGGATATTATTAATGATATTTTAGTTGGGGTGCATAAGGCAGATGGGGAATATGTAACAATTCCTGACAGAAAAGATGCCATACGTTACGCCATTTTAAATGCAAAGGATGGAGATGTTATAGTTTTAGCAGGAAAGGGACATGAAGATTATCAGGAAATAAAGGGAGTTAAGCACCCTATGGATGAACGTGTTCTTATAAGTGAAGTTATAAAGGAAGATGAAGTAAAGGCAGTTTTATAAGGCGAAACTAATGAAAGAGAGATATAAAGTATGTGTGGAATATGTGGAATAATTGGAGAATTAGATAACAGCAGAAAAGTTTTAAAAAACATGATGGACAAAATTGCCCACAGAGGTCCCGATGATGAAGGAATGTATGTGGACAAGCATGCGGCAATCGGTCACAGAAGACTTAGTATTATTGATTTAAGTCATGGTGCACAGCCTATGTACAATGAAACCGGTGATATAGCAATTGTTTTTAATGGAGAAATATATAACCACTTAGAGATAAGAAAAGAACTTATTAAAAAAGGACATCAGTTTTCAAATGATTCAGATACAGAATGTCTTATTCACGGATATGAAGAATATGGAACAGATTTGTTGCATAAGCTAAGAGGAATGTTTGCTTTTGTCATTTGGGACAGCAGAACTAATACTATGTTTGGTGCAAGGGATCATTTTGGAATTAAGCCTTTTTATTATGCAAACATTAACAAAAATCTCGTTTTCTCTTCAGAAATCAAGGCAATATTAGAATATCCGGGATTTGAGAGAAAGGTAAATGAGGAAGCTTTAGAGCAGTATTTAAGCTTCCAGTATTCCGTACTTCCTGAAACATTCTTTAAGGGAGTGTATAAATTGCCGGCAGGACATTATATGATTTATAAAGACGGAAAAATGGAAATTGAACGTTATTTTGACCCTATGATGGAACCAAAGGCTGATGGTGATTTAGAAGAAACCGTTTCTGAAATCGAAAAAGTCGTTCATAATACAGTTGATGCCCATATGATAGCAGACGTTGAGGTTGGTTCTCTGTTATCAAGTGGAGTTGACTCAAGTTATGTTGTATCGGAATTTCCGGGAGAAAAAACCTTTACGGTGGGATTTTTGGATAAACAAAGCAAGTATAATGAAATAAGATATGCAGAAGGTCTTGTAAAAGAATTGGGCAAGAAAAATTACAGCAAAAATATAGACAGTGACGAATATTTTGACTCAATCCCTACAGTAATGTATTATATGGATGAACCTTTAGCAGATCCATCCTGTATTGCCCTTTATTTTGTTGACCAGCTTGCTGCTGAACAGATAAAAGTTGTTTTGTCAGGAGAAGGGGCAGACGAGTTCTTTGGTGGCTATAATATTTATCATGAACCGTTGTCATTAAAGGGGTATCAGAAAATACCAAGATGCATAAGAAAAGGTCTTGCAAAGGTTGCCTCGGCAATGCCTGATGTTAAGGGACGTGATTTTATTATAAGAGGTAGTAAAACTGTTGAGGAGAGGTTTATTGGAAATGCCAATATGTTTTCTGTAAAAGACAGGGAAAAACTCCTTAAAAATGCACCTACTCATGTTTCACCACAGGAAATCGTGGCACCAACATACAAGAAAGTAAGTCACTTAAATGACATTGCCAAGATGCAGTATATTGATACTAATTTCTGGCTTCAGGGTGATATTTTGCTTAAGGCAGATAAAATGAGCATGGCTCACTGCCTTGAATCAAGAGTACCGTTTTTAGACGTGGAAGTATTTAAATATGCAAAAACTCTTCCTATAGATTTCAGATGTAATAACGAAGCTACAAAGCGAGCTTTCAGAATTGCAGCAAAAAGACATATTCCGGAGGCAACAGCTAACAAGAAAAAGTTAGGCTTCCCGGTACCTATCAGAGTTTGGCTTAAAGAAGATAAATACTATAACAAGGTAATGGAAACATTAACCGGTGATGCGGCAAAACAGTTCTTTAATACAGATATTCTTGTTAAACTGATGGAAGACCATAGAGCAGGAAAAGCTGATAACAGCCGAAGAATATGGACGGTTTATGTATTCCTTGTATGGTACAATGTTTACTTTGAGGATAAAACCTTTGAACCGATTAACAGCGAATGGATTAAAAACAGAATTAAGACAGCATAAAAAAATTAAGTTTTTTGCCCTTTTTTATTAAAAAAATAACTTGCTATTTGACAGGAAAAGGTTTAATCTATATAAGGCAAAAAATTTGGTTGTTATATACCGGCAAACTACAGAGTTTGTGTAAATATTTTGCTCACACATATATTGATGCAGTGGCGTGGATATATGTGTGGGCAAAATATATGTTAAAACATAAAATATTTCTTTGCCGTTTGTTATCCGGGTAAGATATATACTGGATAAAAAAGATTAAAATTTTATTGGAGGACTGATTATGAGTACAGCAGCTAAAGTTATAGCAAGAGAGAGGATAGAAACTCTTCTTGATGATAACAGTTTTGTTGAAATCGGCGGATTGGTTAAAGCAAGAAGCACAGATTTTAACATCAAGGCAAAAGATACTCCATCAGACGGTGTTATTACCGGATATGGTGTTATCAATGGAAAGTTAGTGTATGTTTACAGCCAGGATTCATCAGTACTTGGTGGTTCAGTTGGAGAAATGCACGCTAAGAAAATTTCTAACCTCTACGATATGGCTATGAAGATGGGAGCACCTGTTATTGGCCTTATTGACAGTACAGGTCTTAGACTTCAGGAGTCAGTAGACGGACTTAATGCATTTGGACAGATTTATATGAAACAGTCACTTGCATCAGGGGTTATTCCACAGATTTCAGTAATATTTGGAAATTGTGGTGGAGGATTAAGTGTTATTGCAGGACTTTCTGATTTTACATTTATGGAGAAGGATAATGCACATTTATTTGTGAATTCTCCGGATGCAATTGAAGGAAACAGAAAAGAAGTGTGTGACAGTTCATCAGCTAAGTTCCAGAGTGAGACAGCAGGAAATGTTGATTTCGTTGGAACACAGCAGGAAATCATGGAGGGATTAAGAGACCTTATATCAGTCATTCCTTCAAATAATGAGGATGAAGCATTTGATTTAGAATGTGATGATGATTTAAACAGAGCAGCAGAAGGAATTGAAAACTGCGGTGAGGACACATTACAGGCACTGACAAGCATTTCAGATGAGGGATATGTTCTTGAAGTTAAGAAAGATTATGCTCCTGAAATGGTTACAGCTTTTATTAAGTTAAATGGAGCTACAGTAGGTGCAGTAGCTAACAGAACTAAATCATATGATGAAGATATGAATGTTACAGCAGAATATGAAGCAAAGCTTACAGCTAACGGCTGTGAAAAAGCTGCAGATTTTGTTGAATTTTGTGATGCTTTTGAAATTCCTATACTTACATTAACTAATGTTAATGGATTCAAGGCGACAAAATGCCAGGAAAAGAAGGGTGCAAAAGCTACATCAAAGCTTATATATGCTTTTGCTAACGCAACAGTTCCTAAGGTAAATCTTATTGTGGAAGATGCAATAGGAAGTGCATATATTGCAATGAACAGCAAGGCAACAGGTGCAGACGTTGTTTACGCATGGCCAACAGCCAAGGTTGGAATGATGGATGCTGCAAGTGCTGTTAAGATTATGTATGCTGATGAAATTGAAAGCGGTGATGCAACAGAAGTTATCGCTGAAAAGACAGCAGAGTACCAGAATCTTCAGGGCAGTGTAATGTCAGCAGCTGCAAGAGGATATGTTGATAGTATTGTTGAACCTGTTGATACAAGAAAGTACATAATAGGTGCATTTGAAATGTTATATACAAAATTTGAAGACAGACCTGGTAAAAAGCACGGAACAGTTTAATAGGAGGACAATATGAATATTAAAAGAAAGTTACGTTTAATATTTTCACTGGTTTCTCTTATAATTTGTTTTGGTTTAAGCAGTGTTATGGTTATGGCAGATGATGTGATTAATCTTGATGAGACTGCTACACAGGAGGAGACAACGTTATCTGCTGAGGATATGAAAACATATGCAGACGGCAAGATAACCATGGCTCAGGCAAAAGCGTTAGTTGAACAGTATGCCAATGCCATATCTCAGTATTCAAATTGCAGTGATGATGAATTAGAATATCTTGGTGGATATTTTAGTTATCAGACAGACGCATTTGAGAACTTTGCCAAAACTGTTGGCGATGAGAAATGCGGTGAATATAAGTCTTATGACAAAATTGAAGTTGAAGAAACAGAAGACGGAAAAGTAGATGTAAGCGCTATGCTTCATTTTGAAAAAAGAGATTTAAAGATGATTATGCATGTATCATTATTTGACAATCTCGGATGTGTGCCTACATCCATAGAGTTTAATCTTCCTGACGAAGGAAACAACACTTTGTTAGGTAAGCTTCAAACAGCAGGTGGTAACACATTACTCGGAATGGGCGTTGTATTCCTTGTATTAATTTTTATAAGCTTTATTATTTCCTGCTTTGGATTCATTCCAAAAATTGTTGATTCCTTTGGAAAGAAAAATAAAGCTTCAGAAGAAGCAGCCACACCGTCTGAAAGTACGGTAAGTACTACAGAAGAGACAACGGATGATTCAGAGCTTATAGCTGTTATTGCTGCTGCAATAGCCGCAAGCGAACATACATCTACAGACAGTTTTGTTGTAAGATCAATAAGAAGACGTTAATTACTATCTATATTTAGGAGGATACAAAATGAAAAGTTATACAATTACAGTTAATGGAAATGTATATGATGTAACTGTTGAAGAAACAGGAAGTACAGCAAGTGCACCGGTAAGACCTGCAAAGAAGGCAGCAGCACCTGCTAAGCCGGCAGCACCTGTAGCTACCGGAAAAGAAGGAAGTGTTAAGGTTACAGCACCTATGCCTGGAAAAGTTTTATCAATCAGTGCAAATCCTGGTCAGGCAGTTAAGAAAGGTGAAACAATATTAGTATTTGAAGCAATGAAGATGGAAAATTCTGTTGTTGCTCCGGAAGATGGAACAGTTGCAAGCATTTCTGTTAGCGTTGGAGACAGCTTTGAAGCAGGTGCAGTTATTGCAACATTAAACTAGTTAATATTAAAAAACTGGAGGTAACAAATGAACATCTTTGATACATTGGGAAATCTGGTAGGACAATCAGCGTTTTTTAGCCTTAGCGGTGGAAACTATATTATGATTGCCGTAGCCTGTATTTTCCTATACTTAGCAATTAAAAAAGGATATGAACCATTATTACTGGTTCCTATTGCCTTTGGTATGCTCTTAGTAAATATGTATCCGGACATTATGAAAGCACCTGCTGACGGTGAAGCAGGAGGATTGTTATATTACTTCTACATATTAGACGAATATAGTATTCTTCCTTCACTTATTTTCATGGGTGTAGGTGCCATGACGGACTTCGGACCGCTTATTGCAAATCCAAAGAGTTTCCTTCTTGGAGCTGCAGCACAGTTCGGTATATATGGGGCATATTTCCTTGCAATTTTCATGGGATTTGGTGGAAAGGCAGCTGCAGCCATCTCTATTATCGGTGGAGCAGACGGACCTACATCTATTTTCCTTGCAGGAAAGCTTGGACAGACTGATTTGTTAGGACCTATCGCAGTAGCAGCATATTCGTATATGTCATTGGTTCCTATTATTCAGCCACCAATTATGAAATTATTAACAACTAAGAAGGAACGTGAAATTAAGATGGAACAGCTTAGACATGTTTCACAGTTAGAGAAAATTTTATTCCCTATAGTTGTTACTATCGTTGTTGTTATGATTTTACCTACAACAGCTCCATTAGTTGGTATGCTTATGTTAGGTAACTTATTTAGAGAATCCGGAGTTGTTAAACAGTTACAGGAAACAGCAAGTAACGCACTTATGTACATTGTAGTTATCTTACTTGGAACAAGTGTTGGTGCTACAACAAGTGCTGAAGCATTCCTTAATGTTGACACAATTAAAATCGTAATTTTAGGTTTGGTAGCCTTTGCAGTAGGTACGGCAGCCGGAGTTTTGTTTGGTAAACTTATGTGTGTTGTAACACATGGAAAAGTTAATCCACTTATTGGTTCTGCAGGTGTATCAGCCGTGCCAATGGCAGCAAGAGTATCACAGAAGGTTGGATCTGAAGCTGATCCTACAAACTTCCTTTTGATGCATGCAATGGGACCTAACGTAGCCGGAGTTATTGGTACTGCAGTCGCTGCAGGAACATTTATGGCTATATTCGGAATTTAAATGGAGGAAATAAAAATGGCAGATAAGAAACCGGTAAAGATTACCGAAACTATATTAAGAGACGCACATCAGTCACTTATTGCCACAAGAATGCCTACTGAGGAAATGCTTCCTATTATCGACACAATGGATAAAGTAGGTTATCATGCAGTTGAGTGTTGGGGTGGTGCAACTTTTGATGCATCCCTTAGATTTTTAAAAGAAGATCCATGGGAGAGACTTAGAAAGTTAAGAGACGGATTTAAAAATACAAAATTACAGATGCTTTTCAGAGGACAGAATATTTTAGGCTATAGTCATTATTCAGATGATGTTGTTGAATATTTTGTTCAGAAATCAATAGCTAATGGTATTGATATTATTAGAATCTTTGACTGCTTAAATGACCTTAGAAATTTAGAAACAGCTGTAAAGGCAGCAAACAAGGAAAAAGGTCATGCACAGATTGCTCTTTCATATACATTAGGAGATGCATATACTCTTGATTATTGGAAAGAAACAGCAAAGAGAATTGAAGATATGGGTGCTAACTCACTTTGTATCAAGGATATGGCTGGACTTCTTACACCATACAAGGCAACTGAATTAGTTCAGGCATTAAGAGAAGGAACAGACATTCCAATAGATCTTCATACACATTACACATCAGGTGTAGCAGCTATGACATATATGAAAGCTGTTGAAGCAGGATGTGATATTATTGATACAGCTATTTCACCGTTCTCTATGGGAACATCACAGCCGGCAACAGAAGTTATGGTTGAGACATTTAAGGGAACACCTTATGATACAGGTCTTGATCAGAAGCTGTTAAAGCAGGTTGCAGATTACTTCAGACCATACAGAGAAGAGTGCCTTAAGAATGGATTATTAAATCCAAAGGTTATGGGTGTTAATATTAATACACTTCTTTACCAGGTACCTGGTGGAATGTTATCAAACCTTGTTTCACAGTTAGATGAAATGGGTGCATCAGACAAGTTTGAACAGGTTCTTGAAGAAGTTCCAAGAGTTCGTAAGGACTTTGGTGAACCACCTCTTGTTACACCATCAAGCCAGATTGTTGGTACTCAGGCAGTTTTAAATGTTGTTATGGGTGAAAGATACAAGATGATTAATCAGCAGGCAAAGGATTTGTTAGCAGGAAAATATGGTCAGACAGTTAAGCCTTTCAATGAAGAAGTTCAGAAGAAGGCAATTGGTGATGAAAAGCCTATTACCTGCAGACCGGCAGATTTGTTAGAGCCATCTCTTGATAAGTTTGAAAAAGAATGTGCACAGTGGAAACAGCAGGATGAGGATGTTCTTACATACGCATTATTCCCACAGGTTGCAAAGGAATTTTTCGAATACAGGGAAGCACAGCAGACAAAGGTTGATCCGGCTGTAGCTGATAAGGAAAACGGAGCATATCCGGTATAATATTTATATTATGAAAGATTTTAAACACCTGCTTATTAAAAGCAGGTGTTATCTTTTAATAAGGGTAAATTTCCCGGAAAAAAAGGATTTAGAAATGAGTAAGGTATTGATTATTGGAGGCGGCGCGGCAGGAATGATGGCTGCCATAGCTGCTGCATATAATGGAAATGAAGTTCATATTTTTGAAAAAAACGAAAAAAACGGAAAGAAACTTTTTATAACAGGCAAAGGAAGATGTAATATTACAAATGCATCGGATATAGAAAATCATTTTGCCAATATAATGAGAAATTCAAAGTTTTTGTACAGTGCATATCATTGTTTAGACAGCTACGGAGTATGTACAATGATAGAAAGTGCAGGAGTAGAAACAAAAATTGAAAGGGGAAACAGAGTTTTTCCTTTAAGTGATAAGTCCTCAGATGTAATTTATGCATTAAACAAAATGATGAGGGATATTGGAGTTAATATTCACTTGAAATCAGAGATTGTATCTGTTAGTAAAGAAAATGAAAATATAATATTAAAAGAAAAAAATGGAAAAAAACATATTGGTGATGCCTGTATAATAGCAACGGGAGGCATTTCGTACCCTGTTACAGGTTCTACAGGAGACGGATATAAATTTGCAGAAAAAATAGGACATACTATAACAGAGAGATATCCATCTTTGGTGCCATTTAATATTAAAGAGGAATTTTGTAAGGAACTTCAGGGACTATCCCTTAAAAACGTGGAGCTTAAAATTCAGGATGAAACAGGAAAACAATATTATAGTGAAATGGGAGAAATGCTTTTTACTCATTTTGGAATAAGCGGGCCTCTTGTTTTGTCGGCAAGTGGTCATATAAGTGACAAGTTAAAGGAACATCAATTTATTGCAAAAATAGACTTGAAACCGGCTCTTTCTAATGAGGCATTAGACAAAAGAATATTGAAAGATTTTGAAGAAAACATAAACAGAAATTTCAATAATTCATTAGATAAATTATTGCCTAAAAAACTTATTCCGGTTATTGTTGAATTATCCGGTATTAATCAATATAAAAAAGTACATGAAATAACAAAAGAAGAAAGAGAAAATCTGGTTAAATTAATAAAAGAATTGAAAATGAGTATTTCAGGTGCAAGAGGCTATAATGAGGCAATTATTACAAAAGGCGGAGTGTCAGTAAAGGACATTAACCCAAAAACCATGGAGTCAAAAATTGTGCCGGGTATATATTTCGCAGGGGAAGTTCTTGACATAGATGCACTGACAGGAGGGTATAACCTTCAGGTGGCGTGGAGCACAGGATATTTAGCAGGAAGCAGTATTTATTAAAATGGAGGAATTTATGTATAATATAGCAATAGACGGACCGGCAGGGGCCGGAAAAAGTACAATAGCCAAAATAGTAGCAAAGGAACTGGGATTTATTTATGTGGACACGGGTTCTATGTACAGAACAATGGCACTTTCATGCTATAGAGCAGGAATAAAAGCTGATGAAGAAGAAAAAGTTGTGGCAAAATGCAGGGAAGCGGAAATATCCATTAGGTATGAAAATGGTGTTCAGAAAATGAAGCTAAACAATGAAGATGTAAGCGGTGAAATAAGGCAGGAGGTTATTGGAAACATGACCAGTGCCATTGCAGTGTATGGTCCGGTAAGAGAAAGATTAGTGGAAATGCAGCGTGACATAGCAAGTAAAAATAATGTCGTTATGGATGGAAGAGATATTGCTACTGCCGTGCTTCCAAATGCAGACCTTAAAATATATTTAACGGCAAGTTCTAAAACAAGAGCTGAGCGAAGATATAATGAACTTCTGGAAAAAGGTGTGGACTGTAACATAGAAGATATTGAAAAGGATATTAAAGACAGGGATTACAGGGATATGAACAGGGAAATTTCACCTTTAAAGAAAGCTGATGACGCGGTTTTAATTGATTCATCCAATATGAATATTGAAGAAGTTGTAAATAAAATTAAAGAGCTTGCAAAGGAAGGTAAATAGTATATGGATATTGTGCTGGCAAAAAGCTCAGGCTTTTGTTTTGGTGTTAAAAGAGCCGTAAACAGTGTTTATGATGAAATAGAAAATCATAATACAGGAATATATACCTATGGCCCCATTATCCACAATGAGCAGGTTGTACAGGATATGGAATCAAAGGGTGTAAAGGTTATAGATGATTTAGAAGGACTAAAGATAATTACAGAAGGAACAGTAATTATCCGCTCCCATGGAGTAGAAAAAAGCATTTATGATTTATTGGAAAATAAAAAAATACGAATAGTTGATGCAACATGTCCTTTTGTTAAAAAAATTCATAAAATTGTATTTGAGGAAAGTGCTAATGGCAGAGAAGTAATTATAATCGGAAATGATAAACATCCTGAGGTAGAAGGTATAAAAGGCTGGGTAAATGGCAAAGCATGGGTTGTAAACAGCAGTGAAGATGTTGAAAAAATTACAATTAAATCGGATTCAAAGGTATGTATTGTATCACAAACGACATTTAACCACAATAAATTTAAATATTTAGTTGAAATTATAGAAAAAAAAGGTTATGATATTAATGTTGTAAATACGATATGTAATGCGACACACGAAAGACAAGCTGAAGCGAAAGAAATTTCGTCAAAAGTTGGAGCTATGATTGTCATTGGTGGCAGACATAGTTCGAATACACAAAAGCTATACGATATATGTAAGGAAGAATGCGAAAATACATTTTTTATTCAGACAACTGATGATTTAAAGGAAGGGTCTGAGTTTTACAGTTATATGAAGTCGTGTGAAGGTAATTCATTAAAGTCTATAGGTATTACAGCAGGGGCATCTACCCCAAACAATATTATCGAGGAGGTTTGCACTAATGTCAGAAAGTTTTGCAGAGATGTTAGAGGAATCAATTAAGCAAATACATACAGGAG
>NZ_CAKVZL010000018.1:0-28479 GCF_934835595.1 Eubacterium sp. AF15-50 | reverse complement strand
GGACTATGACATAAAGAAAATTGTAAAAGATAATGACAGCATTGAGGATGCAGTCCGTGAACTGATTAAACAGGCAAATGAGAACGGCGGAAAAGATAATATATCAGCGATTCTGATAGAACCTGAAATTGGCGAGGAGTAGAGCATGTTAGAAAAAGGTAATTTTATTAATAACCGTTATGAAATTATAGGCAGAGTAGGTGCAGGCGGTATGTCTGATGTTTACAAAGCCAAGGATCATAAATTAAATAGAAATGTAGCTATAAAAGTATTAAAAAAGGAATACAGCAAAGATAAGAATTTTGTATCAAAATTCAGGGTAGAGGCCCAGTCTGCGGCAAGTCTTATTCACCCAAATATTGTAAATGTATATGATGTAGGTGAAGACAACGGACTATATTACATAGTTATGGAATTAATAGAGGGAATTACCCTTAAAAGTTATATACAGAAGAAAGGCAGACTTTCTGCAAGGGAAACCATAAGCATTGCCATTCAGATTGCCAATGGAATAGAGTGTGCCCACAATAATCAGATTGTTCACAGGGATATTAAACCTCAGAATATAATGATTTCAAGAGAGGGAAAGGTTAAGGTTACGGATTTTGGTATTGCAAGGGCTGCAAGTTCCAATACCATTAACGGAAATGCAATGGGTTCAGTTCATTACATTTCACCGGAACAGGCAGGAGGAAAGTACGTTGACGAAAAAAGCGATATTTATTCTCTTGGAATAACAATGTTTGAAATGATTACAGGCAAGGTTCCTTTTGATGGAGAATCTACTGTTACCATTGCCTTAAAACACATTCAGAATTCAGTGCCAAGTATCAGGGAATATATTCCTCAGGCACCGGTAAGCATTGAAAAAATTATTTTAAAATGTACACAAAATAAATCAGACAAGAGATATCCGAAAATTTCTCTTCTTATAGCAGATTTAAAGAGGGCTCTTACGGAACCGGATGTGGATTTTGTACAGATTGATGCTACAAGACCTATAGGAACCACAGTTATGATTACTGATGAGGAGATTAATCAGATAAGAAAAGGAGCCGGAAAAACAAGCCCGGAGAAACCGGAAGAGGACGTGGATGATATTGATGCCATGTCGCCTAAAATGGACAAAGCCGTAACTATAGGTGGTGTAATAGCAGGTATTGCGGCATTAATGGTAGTGGCTGTTATTTTGACGGTGGTATTAAGTGATAACAGCATAAAGCTTCCAAAGGATATGTCAGGAGATGAAATCCAGACTATTGACCCAAGAAAGACGGTTGTGCCAAATGTTCTTGGTATGTCTTCTGATAAAGCTGAAAAAGCTCTTAATGAAAAGAGTCTTGGATTTGAGTATGACTCAAATTATGTATATAGTGATGTTTATGCGGCAGACCAGATTGTTAATCAGTCTGAGGCACCGGGCAGTGTAGTTAATAAAAATATAACTGTTAAGCTTATTGTCAGCAAAGGTCCTGAAAGAATACAGGTTCCTGCAGGTATAAGTAGATCTGATTTAGACAGTGCCATTTCTAAATTAGACAGTGTAGGATTAAAATATGAAATAACATACGAATTTAGTGGAAATACCATTGGTACTGTTATTTCCTGTTCACCAACAGAAAATGCATCTGTTAATAAGAAAGATATTGTTAAGTTGGTAGTTAGCCGTGGAAGTCAGGAAAGTGAAGAAAAAACGGCAACAGTTCCAAGTCTTGTTAATATGAAACTGGCAAAAGCACAGCAGAAAATATCATCTAGTGGATTTGAAATTGGAAATGTAAGTGAAGAATATAGCGACACTGTAAAGAAAGGTTATGTAATAAGGCAGACTGTTAAGTCAGGTCATCAGATGCCTCTTGGTGGAACCATAGGTCTTGTGGTAAGTAAAGGCTCGGAAGATGCACCGAAATATACAGGAAGCTATACTTTCGCCCTGGAGGATTTACATGATGCAGACGGAAATCCTATAACTGAAGGTGTTGTTAATGTGGCACTTGACGGTGTATTACAAAAGGTTGATCCTAAGTATGCAGATGTTTCAACGTGGCCTGGAGATTACACAATAGAGCTTACAGGAGATAAGAAGGGCAAGGCTACCATTGAACTTATGGTAAACGGTCAGGTTATTCATACCGGAACAGTTAAGTTAAAATAATATAAAGAATATAAAAGAGCTGAAGCAGTAGCTACAGCTCTTTTGATGGTTAAAGGAAGTATAAGTTGGAAAATCAAAACAATAGACATCAGGTGTCAGGAAAAATTGTAAAAGGAATAGCCGGATTTTATTATGTTTGCATTGAAAACGGTGATGTTTATGAGTGCAAGGCAAAAGGTGCATTTAGAAATAAAAATATAAAGCCTTTAGTAGGTGATAATGTTGTTATGGACATTATTAATCAGGAAGAGAAAAAGGGCAATATAATTGAAATATGTGACAGAAAAAACGAGCTTATAAGACCGGCCGTGGCAAATATTGACCAGGCAATGATTATTTTTGCATTAAAAAAGCCGGATCCTAACCTTAATCTGTTAGATAAATTTCTTGTTATGATGGAATATCAGAATATAGACACCATAATTTGCTTTAATAAGATGGATATATCAGACGAAGATTTCATGAATGAGCTAGACAGTATATATTCAAAAGCAGGGTATAAGGTGATGTTTGCCAGTGCCACGGAAGAAAAAGGTGTGGAAAGCATAATGGAGCTTTTAAAAAATAAAAGTACTGTTTTTGCCGGCCCTTCAGGAGTTGGAAAGTCATCTATGCTTAATGCCTTAACGAAGGATTACAAAATGGAAACAGGTAGTGTAAGCAGAAAAATAGGACGTGGAAAGCATACCACAAGACATTCTGAAATATTCTATGTAGGTGACGATACTTATATTTTTGATACACCGGGATTTAGCTCATTATATGTTCCGGGAATGACTAAGGAAAGTCTTGAGGACTGTTATGGTGAATTTGAAAAGTATAAGGATAAATGCAGGTTTGTGGGATGTGCCCATATTAGCGAACCGGATTGTGCCGTAAAGGAGGCTTTAGCCGGTGGACATATAGATGAAAGCAGATATGAAAACTATAAATTAATGTACAATGAATTAAAGGAAAAGGAGAGGCGTTATGATTAAATTAGCACCGTCAATTTTATCAGCGGATTTTGCAAAGTTAGGAGAAGATGTAGTAAGAATAGACAAGGCAGGCTGTGACTGGATTCACATAGATGTAATGGATGGTATGTTTGTGCCAAACATTTCCTTTGGAATGCCTGTAATCAAAGCCATAAGAGGTCTAACTAATAAATTTTTTGACGTACATCTTATGATTGAGGAACCAATACGTTACTTACAGCAGTTTAAAGAGGCAGGAGCAGACATGGTTACTGTTCATGTGGAGGCATGTGAGGATGTGGAAAAAACCATTGATGAAATTCATAAGTTAGGAATCAAGGCAGGACTGGCATGTAATCCGGAAACTCCTGTTGATGACATTGTTCCTTACATTAATAAGGTGGATATGATACTTATTATGACTGTTCATCCGGGCTTTGGAGGTCAGCCTTATATAGATGAATGTACAGAAAAGGTTGAAATAGTAAATGCCATAGTAAATGAATACAGGTTAGATACCTTGATTCAGGTAGATGGTGGAGTAAATACGGAAAATGTATGTATACCTCTTGATGCAGGAGCAAATGTAATTGTAGCAGGCTCTGCTGTATATAAGGGAGATGTGGAAAAGAATATAGAAGTATTTAAAAATAAGTTTATTAGTTTTGAATAAAAAACAAAAAACATAATAAAAAAGATGCTGTTACCCTTAATTAAAATTTAAAGGTAACAGCATCTTTTATAACGCAAAAATATTTTAAACGTTAAATCTAAAGAGAATTACATCTCCGTCTTTAACTACATAATCTTTTCCCTGAAGTCCTACAAGACCTTTTTCCTTAGCGTCTTTATAGCTACCGCATGCCATTAAGTCATCGTAGCTTACAACTTCTGCACAGATAAAGCCACGCTCAAAATCGCTGTGGATTTTTCCTGCTGCCTGAGGTGCCTTAGTACCCTTGGTAATAGTCCAGGCTCTTGTTTCAGTTTCTCCTGCTGTAAGATAACTAATTAAACCAAGAAGTGAATAGCTGGCTTTAATTAATTTATCAAGGCCGGATTCCTTAATTCCCAAATCCTCTAAAAACATCTGTTTTTCATCATCATCTAATTCTGCAATTTCCTGTTCAATTTCAGCACTAATAACAAAAACCTCAGAATTGTTTTCAGCTGCATATTTTCTAACTGCTGCAACGTGAGGATTAGAAGCACCGTCATCTGCTAAATCCTCTTCAGAAACATTAGCTGCAAAAATAACCGGCTTTGCTGTAAGAAGATTGTATTCAGCCATCCATGCTTGCTCATCTTCATCATCGATTTCATATTTAATGGCTAAATTTCCATCTTCAAGAAATGCCTTCATACGTTGCTGGAAATCAAGTTCCTTAGCAAGCATTTTATCATTTCTTGCACCACGGGTTGTTTTGGCAATACGTCTTTCTAAAATTTCCACATCTGAAAAGATAAGCTCAAGATTAATAGTTTCAATGTCTCTTAAAGGGTCAACGCTTCCGTCAACATGAATAACATTGGTATCCTCAAAACATCTTACTACATGTACAATGGCATCAACTTCCCTAATGTTAGCAAGAAACTGGTTACCAAGTCCTTCACCCTTTGACGCACCTTTAACCAATCCGGCTATGTCTACAAACTCAATAACGGCAGGAGTAGTTTTAGCTGAATTATATAATTCAGTAAGTTTGTCAAGTCTCTCATCAGGAACTGCAACTACGCCTACGTTAGGGTCTATTGTACAAAACGGGTAATTGGCTGATTCAGCCCCCGCTTTAGTTAATGAATTAAATAAAGTACTTTTGCCTACATTAGGAAGGCCAACTATACCTAATTTCATATTATAATCCTCCAATCTTTGGTAATACCAAAAGATAGTTTAACATATTTTAGGCACAGGGGCAATGATAGGGTTGAATAAAATCAAAAATATTGCTAAATTATAATGAGAGAAAATAATGGAAAATCCGGAGGCAATATAAAATGATATTATCTACAACAATACAATTTCCTAATTTACATATAAATATAGAGCATCTGCCCAAATCCTTTTCGGTTTTTGGCTTTGATATAGCATTTTACGGCTGTATTATAGCTTTGGGAATGTTAGCAGGAATTGCCATAGTATGTTATGAGGCAAAAAGAACAGGGCAGGATTATAACCAGTATATTGATTTCGCCCTTTATGCCATTGTGTTTAGTGTTATTGGTGCCAGAGTCTATTATGTAATATTCAGGTGGAGCTATTACAGTGCCCATCCCACTGAAATAATTAACATCCGTGAAGGGGGACTTGCAATATACGGTGGTGTAATTGTGGCAATTCTTACCTGCTTTATTTACACCAAAATAAAGAAAATGTCTTTCCCTAAGGTATGCGATACAGCAATTTTAGGATTAATACTTGGTCAGATAATTGGAAGATGGGGAAACTTTTTTAACAGAGAAGCATTTGGAGGAGTTGCCAGAGACAAAAATCCATGGGCAATGCGAATTTATTTTGACGAAAACTATGATATTTCCCAGGTACCGGATGTGGTAAAAAACGGAATGGAAGCCTTAAGAGGAAAAGCATTAAGTGAAATAGGATATATTCAGGTGCAACCCACATTTTTATATGAATCCCTATGGAATTTGTTTGTACTTATAATAATGCTTATTTTCAGAAGAAAGAAAAAGTTTGATGGGGAGGTTATCCTTTGGTACTTAATTGGATATGGCATAGGAAGAGCCGTTATTGAAGGAATGAGAACAGACCAGCTTATTATGCCGGTTACTGGATGGCCGGTATCCCAGGCATTATCTATAGTAGTGGCAACAGTGTCTGTTATTGTGGTAATAGTAAAAAGAAGAAAAATTGCAAAAGCAGAATAAAACAGAATATAAAACGTAAAATAAAAGAAAACGTTATCAGGTGTTAAAAAAATACCGGATAACGTTTTTTTTATTTATTTTAGGGTTGAAAAGATACATAAAATGGTTTATTATTCATATATGTGGTGATTGAGAGCGTTTTTGTGTTGAAAAGTGGTGAAATTTCATTAAAAATACCAAAAAGATAGGTGATGTTTATGTTTTCAGGAGAGCAGACACAAAAAATGGATACAAAGGGCAGAACAGTCATCCCGTCAAAAATGAGGGATGCTCTTGCCGAAAGACTTGTTGTCACAAGAGGTGTGGACAAGTGCTTGTTTGCATACCCTGAATCCACTTGGGAAGCCCTAGAAAAGAAGCTTAGCAGTCTCGCTTTTACAGATAAGAATGTAAGAAGTTTCAATCGATTTTTCCTCGGTGGTGCAGAACCCCTCGATGCGGACAAGCAGGGAAGAGTATTAATCCCATCTAACTTGAGGGGATATGCATCTTTAGAAAAGGAAGTTGTATGGGTTGGAATTGGTGACAGAATTGAAATCTGGAATGTAGATAAATGGAATGAACAGCTCAATGAATATATTGAGAGCGAAGATGCAGAACAGAAACTTGAAGAACTGGCAGAATATATGGCAGGACTTGGAGTTTAATATAGAAACGGGAAACAAAAATATAAAAATGAAAAGAGGTCAATATGGATTTCAAACATGTATCAGTGTTGTTAAATGAAACCATTGATGGCTTAAATATAAATCCGGATGGTATATACGTTGACGGAACCTTAGGTGGAGGCGGACATGCATACGAGGTGTGCAAACGTTTGTCAGACAAGGGCAGACTTGTTGGAATAGACCAGGACGGAGAAGCATTAGAAGCCGCAAGGGAACACTTAAAGGAATTTGAAGATAAAATTACATTAGTTAGAAGTAATTATTGTGAAATAGATACAATTTTAAAAGATTTAGATATAGACAAGGTTGACGGAATTGTTTTAGACCTGGGAGTTTCATCATATCAGCTAGACAATTTAGAAAGAGGTTTTTCCTATAAGTCAGATGCACCTCTTGATATGAGAATGGACCAAAGACAGGTGAAAACAGCAGCAGATGTGGTAAACACATACAGCGAAAATGAACTATTTAGAATAATAAGAGATTACGGTGAAGATAAATTTGCAAAGAACATAGCAAAGCACATTGTTATGGAAAGACAGAAAAAGCCTTTTGAAACAACAGCGCAGTTAAGTGAGGTTATAAAACACTCAATACCAATGAAGTTTCAAAACAAGGGAGGACATCCGGCAAAGAAAACTTTTCAGGCAATAAGAATTGAAGTTAATAAGGAACTTACGGTGCTTAGGGACTCAATTGATAAGATGATTGAATTGCTAAATGAAAACGGACGGATTTGCATAATTACTTTCCATTCCCTTGAGGACAGAATTGTAAAGACGAAATTCAGGGAAAATGAAAATCCATGTACATGTCCACCGGATTTCCCGGTTTGTGTATGTGGAAAGGTATCTAAGGGTAAAGTGATAACAAGAAAACCTATAGTACCGGGTGATAAGGAAATCACAGAGAATAAGAGAGCAAAAAGTTCAAAATTAAGAATATTTGAAAGGCATTAAGTATGAATAAAGACAGATTATATAATACAAATTTAAGAAATACAGGATATATAGACGGAAACGCTGTAAGGGCTTTGGAGCCACAAAGAAAAGAACGTATAAAAACTGAAAAAAGGGTAAAGACAGAAAAGAGAGAACAGGTTGCAACAAGGGAAAATGCCCTGCCAATGAGTGCACCATATGTGTTCTTTTTAATTGCAGTTACATGTATTTGTATAGTAATGTGTGTAACATACCTTAACATTCAGTCAAACATAAGAGCTACAAGGGACAATATTTCACAGCTTAGAACAAATATTTCCACTGTACAAACTGAAAATAATGCGTTAAGCTATGCTATAAACAGCTATGTTGACGTAAACCACATTTGCAAGGTGGCAAAAAGTAAGCTGGGAATGAAACAGGCTTCTGACAACCAGATTATTACATATAAGTCTAGTGACAGCGGCTACACATTGCAGTACGGAGATATACCAAACAAATAATTATGAGTGAAGTAAGAAGAGTTAGAAGAAAAAGAAAAAAGTTAAGATTTGGTAAAGTGGCAAATAGAAATCTGAAAATCACCAGTTGGGTGATTATTGGATTTCTATTTATATTGTGCATAAGAATTATTTACATAAATGTAGCTTATGGAGATGAGTATTCTATAGCGGTTCTTAAACAGCAAAGCTTTACTAACAATATTGTGCCATATAAAAGAGGCGACATAAAGGACAGAAACGGAAATATTCTTGCCACAAGCACTGTAGTTTATAATATGGTAGTAGATGCAAAGATGTTATCAAAAGAGGGAAATCAGGAGTATTTACAGCCGACAATTGATGCAGTGGTAAAATATTTTGGACTAAATACAGATGACCTTAAAACAAGTATTAAGGAGCATGGTACTACAAGTTACTGGATTGCCCAAAAAGATATATCATATGACAAGGTAAAAGAATTTAAAAGTTATTGTAATGGGGATTATGCTAAAACGGATTTAGAAAAAGAACAGGCAGCAGCAGTGAAATTTATTTACTTTGAGAGGGAGTATAAAAGAGTTTATCCATACGACACATTGGCATGTAGTGTCTTAGGCTTTGCTAATAAAAATAACGAGGCAAACATAGGTATTGAAAGCAGCTATAACAGTTATTTAAAGGGAACCGAAGGCAGGGAATATGGATATATGGATGCTGACAATAATATAGAGACAGTTATAAAGGAAGCTAAAAACGGCGATAATGTTGTATCTTCAATAGATATGAATATACAACGTATTGTTCAAAAATCCATAAAAAAATATATGAATAAGTACAATCCTCAGAGAATAGCAGTAGTAATTGCGGACCCAAATACCGGGGAAATACTTGCCATGTCTGATGATAAAACCTTTGATTTAAATGATCCTACAAATCTGGATGCTTATTTTACAAAGGCACGGCAGAAAAAAATGTCAGATGAAAAGCAGTCGGCATTTCTTAATGGAATATGGAACAATTTTTGTATAACAGATTCCTTTGAACCGGGATCCACGGCTAAACCTTTTACAGTGGCAGCTGCCTACGAAGAGGGAGTAGTTGATGAAAAATCAACATTTTACTGCGATGGATTTGAAAAGGTAGATAAGTTTACCATTAAATGTCACAAGGTAGACGGACACGGCACCATTAACGTAAAACAGGCTGTAGCTCAGTCATGTAATGATTACATGATGCATATAGGAAAGCTTTTAGGAGCAAAGAAATTCATTCAGTATCAAAGCAGATTTGGATTTGGAATGAAAACAGGAATAGATTTGCCTAATGAAACAAGAGGTCTTGTTTATGATGAGTCAAGAGGAATGGGAGCTGCCACTTTGGCAACTAACTCCTTTGGACAGAATTTCACGGTAAATATGATACAAATGGTGGCAGGCTTTTCATCTCTTATAAACGGAGGCTATTATTATGAACCTCATGTGGTAAAACAAATAGTGACGGAAGATGACAGACTGGTAAAAAATTATTCAAAAACTCTGGTAAAACAGACAGTAACAAAAAGCACTTCTGATTATATTAAGCAGTGCTTAAGAGCCGTCGTAACAGAAGGAACCGGCTCTACTGCAGCAATTGACGGGTACACCATTGGAGGAAAAACGGGAACGGCGGAAAAAGTTAATACGTCAGGAACAGGAATCGGACGTCTTAAAAATCAGTATATTTTATCATTTTTAGGATGTGCTCCATGTGAAAATCCACAGGTGGTATGTTACACCCTTATGGATACTCCAAAAGAAAATCCTCAGGCAACGGCTTTTAACACAGAACTTTGGACTGATATTATGAAGCAGGTTTTACCTTATCTTGGAATTAAAAAGACAGAAAAGATTGAGCAAAAAGCAAAGAAGCAGTCCTTAGAAACAGAATTTTATTCTGACGGAATCATTGAAGGAGATGACGGGTCTTTAGTGTTAAAGGATAAAACATATACAGAATAATAAATTTATTGAATGTGATATGAAAAAATGAATAAATTATAATAAAAAGCTGTATAGGGAATAAAATTGAATAATGTATTAACAATTAATCGTAAAATGCTTCTGATTTACGTTATGGGAATTATTTTAGTGTGTATAGTGGCAACCGGAAAACTGGCATATATAATGATATTTAAGTCTGAATATTACACTGAAAAAGCATTAGATGTTCAGGAAAGACAACGTAAAATCAAGGCTCCCAGAGGAAAAATTCTTGACAGAAATGGAAAAGTTATTGCTTCTAACAAAACTGTATGTACCATATCTGTTATATATAATCAGGTAAAAGAGCCTGAAAAAGTGATAAAAATGCTTGCATCGGAACTTCAAATGGAAGAAAAGGATGTAAGAAAGAAGGTGGAGAAGATAAGCTCTCGGGAAAAAATCAAGTCAAATGTGGATAAGAAAACCGGTGATAAAATAAGAGAGTATAATCTATCGGGGGTAAAGGTTGACGAAGATTACAAAAGGTATTATCCTTATGAGAGTCTTGCTTCAAAAGTTCTGGGATTTACAGGGGCAGATAATCAAGGTATAATCGGTCTTGAAGTAAAATACGAAAAGTATTTGAAAGGAATGGATGGTCTGATACTTACTCCAACAGATACAAGAGGTATTGAAATGGAGAATGCATTAGAACAGAGGGAAGAGCCGGTACCGGGAAACAATCTTACCACTACCATAGATGTTAATATTCAGCAATATGCCGAGCAGATTGCATATAATACTCTTGAAGCGAAGGGAGCAAATTACGTTTCCATAATAGTTATGAATCCTAATAATGGGGAAGTATTAGCTATGGTAAATGCACCGGAATTTAATTTAAATGAGCCTTATAAGCTTAATTATGAAATATCCGGTGAGGATAAAAAGAAAAAAAAGCAGGATTTGTTAAATAAAATGTGGAGGAACCAGTGCATAAATGATACTTATGAACCAGGTTCCACTTTTAAAGTAGTGACAGCTACAGCAGCGTTGGAAAACAATGTTGTTACATTAGACAGCAGATTCAGCTGCCCGGGTTTTAGAATTGTAGATGACAGAAAAATAAGATGCCATAAAACCACAGGGCATGGGGCAGAAACATTCCTTCAGGGAACAATGAACTCCTGTAACCCGGTTTTTATAGATGTAGGACTTAAGGTAGGAGTTAAAAAATTTTATAAGGAGCTGGATAAGTTAGGCCTTTTACAAAAAACAGGTATTGATATACCCGGTGAGGCAGGAACCATAATCCACCAGATAAAAAATGTGGGAAATGTGGAACTTGCCACTATGTCTTTTGGACAGTCTTTCCAGATAACACCGGTACAGTATCTTGTAGCTGCAAGTGCGGTAGTAAACGGCGGGAAACTTGTAACACCACATTTTGCCCTTAAGGCAGAAAATGTAGAGGGAGATTTAGTTGAAAAATTTGGTTATAAAGAAAAGAAAGGTGTTGTATCAAAGGAAACATCTGATACAATGAAATATGTATTAGAAAAAGTAATTTCTGAGGGAACCGGAAGTAAAGGACAGGTGGAAGGATATAAGGTAGGTGGAAAAACCGCTACATCCCAGAAGCTGCCCAGAGGTTCAGGAAGATACATAGCATCTTTTATGGGATTTGCACCGGCAGATAATCCCAGGGTCATAGCAATGGCCATTATAGATGAGCCGGAAGGTATTTATTATGGAGGTCAGGTAGCAGCACCTGTCATAAGTGAATTATACCGGAATATTCTTCCGTATTTACTGGAGGAAAAAGAACAAGGAGAATAAGATGAGTACAAGTACAACAATTATTGTGGCAATTATTATGTCTTTTGCAGTTAGCGTTATTTTATGTCCAATAGTAATTCCACTGTTAAAAAAGATGAAGTTTGGTCAGTATATAAGAGAAGTAGGTCCGAAATCCCATCAAAGTAAAGCCGGAACTCCAACTATGGGGGGAATGATAATATTAGCCAGTGTTATTGCAACTTCACTGGTATTTATGTTTGTTGAAAAAAATACCAAAATAGTTCCAGTGCTTTTTATGGTAATAGGATTTGGTATTATTGGTTTTACTGATGATTACATTAAAGTAGTGAAAAAAAGAAATCTGGGATTAACTGAAATCCAGAAATTAGTGGCACAATTTGTTGTTACGGCAGTATTTTGTTTTTATATAGTAAAGGTTTCAGGGCTGGGAACGGCAACCATTATTCCTTTTACTAACGGAATGGAAGTAACAATGCCTATATGGCTTTTTGTTCCCTTTTTGTTTATTGTAGTATTAGGTACAGTAAATGGTGCTAATTTAACAGACGGTCTTGATGGTCTTGCAACAAGTGTTACTATAATAATAGCAGTATTTTTTACAACGGTAGCCATTGGAACGGGACTTGAACCTATAAGTGCAGCTTTTGTGGGAGCATTGCTGGGATTTTTCTTATACAATGTATATCCGGCAAGAGTATTTATGGGAGATACAGGTTCCCTGGCGTTAGGAGGCTTTGTTTCAGCCATGGCATTTATGCTTAAAATGCCTATTTTTATAGTAATTGTGGCATTTATATACTTAATAGAGGCACTATCTGATATTATTCAGGTAACATGGTTTAAATATACCAAAAAGAAATATGGAAAAGGCAGAAGAGTGTTTAAAATGGCACCTCTTCACCATCATTTTCAGGAAAGCGGTTACGCAGAAACACAGGTTGTGGCTGCCTTTGCAGTAGTTACTGCCATATTGTGTCTTGTGGCTTATATTGCAATGTAATAATTGCATATATTTATAGATGAATGGAGTTATAGAATAATGGAATGGAATAAAAAGAAGGTAATGGTTGCCGGTTCAGGAAAAAGTGGAATCGGGGCAGCTGATTTATTAAAAAAACTTGGGTCAACTGTTATTATTTATGATGGAAATGAAAAATTAAATAAAGAGGATGTTTTAGCAAAGCTTAGTGACCGGGAGGATGTGAAAGTGATTCTTGGGGAACTTGAAGATAGCGTTATTGATAATATTGATTTAATGATATTAAGTCCCGGAATAGCAATAGATGCACCTTTTGTTAATAAGGTAAGGGAAAAAGGTGTTCCTATCTGGGGAGAAATTGAACTGGCATATGTTGTAGCAAAGGGAAAACTTGCAGCCATTACAGGTACTAATGGCAAAACAACAACAACAGCTCTTACAGGGGAGATATTAGCTGCATATTATTCCCATGTTGATGTGGTAGGAAATATTGGAAATCCCTATACAACTACAGCCTTTGACACAGACGTGGATTCAGTTACCGTGGCGGAAATCAGCAGTTTTCAGTTAGAGACCATACATACATTTAAACCGGATGTAAGTGCAGTATTAAACATTACACCGGATCATCTTAACAGACATCATACAATGGAGTGCTATACTAACGTAAAAATGAGCATTACAAAAAATCAGGATAGTAACCAGCCTGTTATTCTTAACTATGAAGATGAGATTTTAAGAGAATATGCACCAAAGCTTAATAATAGAATTGTGTGGTTTAGCAGTAAAAGAAAGCTTGATAAAGGCATATTTTTAGATGGTAAGAATATTATCTATAAAGATGACAATGGGGAAAAAATAATTACAACTACGGAAGATACCAATTTAGTAGGCATTCACAATACAGAAAACATTATGGCTGCAATCGGCATTTCCATTAATATGGGAGTTCCTGCAGACATTATTAAAGAAGCTGTTAGAAAGTTTAAGGCTGTTCCCCACAGAATAGAATATGTGGATACAGTGGATGATGTTATTTATTATAATGATTCAAAGGGAACTAATACAGATGCTTCAATAAAGGCAATTCAGGCAATGAGCCGTCCTACGGTTCTTATAGCCGGAGGATATGATAAAAAAGTATCCTTTGATGATTTTGCAAAGGAATTAAAGGGAAAGGTTAAATGCCTTGTTTTACTGGGTCAGACTGCACAGCAGATAGCAGACACCGTAAAAAAATATGGTTTTGATAATATTATTTTTACACAGTCTCTTGAAGAAGCAGTAGAGGAATGCAGAAAGGCAGCAAATCCGGGAGATGCAGTTTTACTTTCACCGGCATGTGCAAGCTGGGGTATGTTTGATAACTATGAGCAGCGTGGTGACATGTTTAAAGAGCTAGTTTATAATATGAAAAAGTAAAAGGGAAAGATTTATGGAGCAAAAGGAATACGAACCTGCAACAGGTGAAGAGGTAACCGTAAAAAGAAAAAGAAATAAAAGGGATGGCTATTTTGATTATAGCCTTCTTTTCGTATGGATTTTTATAATGTTATTAGGTTATGTTTTACTTTACAGTGCAAGTTCCTATACAGCTCTGAATAAATATAACGATTCAGCCTATTTTCTGAAAAAACAGATACAGGCAACAGCTTTTGGTGTTGCAGTAATGATACCGGTTATATTGTTAGATTACAGACTGCTTAAAAAGTATAAAACATTTATATATTGTTTTTCTTTATTTACGGTTCTGTTAATTCTTACACCTTTAGGGAAAGAGGCAAATGGTGCTAAAAGATGGATAAATCTTAAGCTTGTCCAGTTCCAGCCGGCGGAAATAGTAAAAATCGGCGTTATAATAATGACAGCGGCAATTTTATCTAAATGTGGTCAGCAGGCAATAAAAAAAGGAAAATTATGCTGGCAGATATATTCAATTACATTATTAGGGGCAGGACTGGTGTATGTGCTGACTTCTAACTTAAGCTCCGCAATTATAATAGCAGGTATCGGGGCTGTAATGATTATAGTGGCAGGAGCCGGAAAGTGGTTTACGGGAACTATTTCCGTAGGACTTGTAGGCGGAATTATAGGTCTGTATATTTTAAGAAATATGCCGCAATTGGCGTCATTAAGTTTTAGATTTGAAAGAATAGCAGTGTGGAAAAATCCTGAGAATTTCCTTCAGGGAAGAGGTAAGGGATTTCAGCCTCTTCAGGGATTATATGCCATAGGCTCCGGAGGAATTTTTGGAAAAGGTCTTGGTAACAGCGCACAGAAATTAGGTTTTGTGCCGGAGGCTAACAATGATATGATATTTTCCATAATATGTGAAGAACTGGGAATTTTCGGAGCAATTTGTATTATACTTCTGTTTGTATTTATGATTAGAAGAATGAGAGTTATAGCCAGCAATGCACCGGATATGTTTGGCTCCATGATTGTAGTTGGTGTTTTGGCACATATTTCCATTCAGGTTGTTTTAAATATTGCCGTTGTAACTACATTAATACCAAATACAGGTGTATCGTTGCCTTTTATAAGCTATGGTGGCACCTCTCTTATGTTTTTAATAATAGAAATGGGTATGGTGCTTTCAGTATCAAGAAGGATTAAAAGAATAAGATAACAGGATGTACAGGTAAATTATATGAAACAAACCAGAAAAATGAAAAGAAGAAGAAGGAGAAGGCTTAGAAAAGGGTTTAAGGTACTTTTTATTGCAACTCCCATTATAGTTGCCCTTGTGCTTATTGTTGTTTACGGATTTAGTTTAAAGAGTATAGAAACATCTCTTGATTTAAATCAATATACAACAGAGGAAGTAAAAGCATATTTAGACAATAAGAAAATTGACAATACTCTTCTTTTCTGGATAAAAAATAAAATAGGAAAAAGTGATGACATAGAACTTTTAAGTAAATATTCCGTTAAAATGTTATCTCCGTCTAAAGTGAAAATCATCGGATATGAAAACAAATTAAAGGGATATGTAGTTGAAAATAATGTGAATTGTTATTTTGACAGAAATGGAAAGGTGCTAAAAATAAGCAGTGATAAATTAAAATCCATTCCAAAGGTTGAGGGACTAAGATATAACAAAATAACTCTATATCAGAAAATTGACATGAAAAAGGAAAAGGTTTTAAACTCACTTCTTACAGTTATTAATTCCATAGAGCAGTATAATTACACCATAAAAAAGGTTATTGTAAATGATTCATCTGAAACATCACTTGTTATGGACAAGCTACAGGTGGATTTGGGCAAAACAACGAACTTAGACAAGAAGTTAAAAGATTTAAATGATATGTATGATGAAGTAAAGGGTTATGATGGTGTTTTAAATATGAAAATTGCCAATGAAGAGGGAATGTACACCATCAAAAAGAACGATAATAGTGCAGGAAAGAAATCAAAAAAATAAAACTGTAATAAAAAAAGAATGATTTTTTTTTAACAAATTAGAAATTTACTGTTGATATTTTCTGCAAAGAATTATATTATATAGTATATATGCAATTATGACTAATCATATGATGTTTCAGAAGTGTAAAAATTGCATGGCAATTAAGCAGTCCGGATACATCAGTGAATGGCAAAATTAATTTTTGACACTCACATCATTATATATTTACTGAAAAATGTTAGTACATATTGTTGTGATATTAAAATAAGTGAAATTTAGATGAAACGAAGGAGGATAAACTCTTGTTAGAAATTACTACAAACGAAAGTGAAGCAGTTGCAAAAATTATAGTTGTAGGTGTTGGTGGAGCAGGAAACAACGCCGTAAACAGAATGATAGATGAAAACATCGGTGGTGTTGAGTTCATATCTGTTAACTCAGATGCACAGGTGCTTAAGAGAAGCAAGGCACCTACTACACTACAGATTGGTGAAAAAATTACAAAAGGTCTTGGAGCAGGAGCTAAACCTGAAGTTGGTGAAGCAGCTGCAGAAGAGAACGTAGAAGAACTTGCACAGTTACTTAAAGGTGCCGACATGGTATTTGTAACATGTGGTATGGGAGGCGGAACAGGAACAGGAGCAGCTCCTGTTGTTGCACGTGTTGCTAAGGAACAGGGAGCTCTTACAGTAGGTGTGGTTACAAAGCCTTTCAGATTTGAGGCTAAGACACGTATGAACAATGCTCTTGCAGGAATCGAAAGATTAAAGGAAAACGTTGATACGCTTATCGTTATTCCAAATGATAAATTATTAGAAATTGTTGATAAGAGAACTACAATGCCTGAAGCATTAAAGAAGGCAGATGAAGTATTACAGCAGTCAGTACAGGGTATTACAGATTTAATTAATGTTCCCGCATTAATTAACTTAGACTTTGCCGATGTACAGACAGTTATGAGAGATGCAGGAATTGCACATATCGGTATTGGTGAGGCAAGTGGTGATGAGAAGGCATCAGAAGCTGTACAACAGGCTGTTACATCTCCATTACTTGAAACATCAATTAACGGAGCTAAGAATGTTATTATTAACATTACCGGTGACGTTAGTCTTTTTGAAGCAAATGAAGCTGCAAGTTATGTACAGGAATTAGCAGGAGAAGATGCTAATATTATATTTGGTGTAAGATATGAAGATACATATCCGGATGAATGCTCTATTACAGTTATGGCTACAGGTATTGGAGAGCCGGCTGCAGCAAAGGCATCACCATTTGGTATGGGAGCAGCTAAGAAGTCATTTAGTTACAATGCTACACCTTCATCAGCAGCACCAAAGAATGACTTTACAAGAAAATCACCTGTTTCACATGCACAGGGAACAGTTGAAGAAAAGCCAATTAAGATCCCTGAATTTTTACAGAACAAATAATTAATAATATGGAAATAAAAAATGGAGTTATCTTTAAGATAACTCCATTTTAAAAATGAGTATGAAAAGTTTATAAAGTAACATTACTTCCCTGTTTCAAATCAATCCGGTCAAATTTACGATTAATATAGTTAAGAACCATCTTCTTGTTACCACTCCATTCAGGAGCAATAAGAAGTGATTTAGGTCCGTCTCCGGTTATTCTGTGAATAACCACATTAGGTGGGATATATGTGATACACTTGGCTAAAATATCTGTATATTCTTCAAGAGATAATACAGAAAACTTATTTAAGTAATAATCATTAGCCAATGCAGTATCTTTTAATACATGTAAAAGCTGTAATTTTATACCGGAAATATTTTTAGAACAGGCATATTTTACGGTATTTATCATATCCTTTTCTGTTTCATTAGGAAGCCCTAATATTATATGAACAATAACATCTACACTGATTCGGTTAAGCTTGTCTACTGCACTATCAAAAACATCCAGGGTGTATCCCCGGTTAATATAGCGGGCAGTTTCTTCATTACTGGTTTGAAACCCTAATTCTATCCACACTGGTTTGATTTTATTTAATTCGTCTAATAATTCCAAAACCTCATTAGGAAGGCAGTCAGGTCTTGTGCCAATGGACAATGCTACAATATCAGGGTGATTTATGGCTTCAGTAAAGATTTTTCTTAAGTAGGAAACTTCACCGTAAGTGTTGGTAAAAGACTGAAAATAGGCAATAAATTTGCCGTTCTTAATTTTGTCAGATACCCTTTTTTTAGCATCTTCAATTTGATTAGTGATAGTTTCATGGCAGGAGGAGGCAAATTCACCTGAACCTCCGTTACTACAGAAGATACAACCGCCATAACTGATTTTTCCGTCTCTGTTAGGGCAGGAAAGCCCTGAGGAAAGGGAAAGTTTATATACTTTACATCCGTATTTATTTTTTAAATATGAATTAAGGGAATAATAGTGCATAATTTGTAATCTCCAGACATAAAAAAAGCGGAGACGAAGGGATTCGAACCCTTGTACCAGAGTAAACTGATAAACTGATTTCGAGTCAGCCCCGTTACGGCCACTTCGGTACGTCTCCGTGTCATAAAGTTTATAACACATTTTTGACATCCTTTCAAGGAAAATAAGAAGTTAAAAGAAGAAAAAAGTAAAAATAGGAGATATTCTAAGGCTTTAATGTATCACGGTTATTGACTATGATTGAAAATTGTTTTAATATAATAAAGATTGTGTATATAAATACATCTCAGGATGTGGGTATAGATATAAGGAGGAAATCAACATGGGAATGACTATGACTCAGAAGATTCTTGCAAAGCATGCAGGACTTGATGAAGTTAAAGCAGGACAGTTAATTGAAGCCGATTTGGATTTGGTTTTAGGTAATGATGTAACTGCCCCTGTAGCTATTGGTGAAATGAAAAAAATGGATGTGGATTGTGTATTTTGCAAGGATAAAATTGCATTAGTACCTGACCATTTCACACCCAATAAGGATATAAAATCAGCAGAGCTTTACAAATGTGTAAAGGATTTTGCAGAAGAAAATGATATAACAAATTACTTTGAAACAGGTCGTGTGGGAATAGAACATGCCTTACTTCCTGAAAAAGGATTAGTAGTAGCAGGAGATGTGGTAATCGGTGCTGATTCACATACCTGTACATATGGAGCTATTGGAGCTTTTTCAACTGGTGTTGGAAGTACGGATATGGCAGCCGGAATGGCAACAGGAAAGGCATGGTTTAAGGTACCTTCAGCCATTAAATTTAACTTAGTTGGAAAGCCTGGAAAATGGGTTAGTGGAAAGGATGTTATTCTTCACATTATCGGTATGATAGGTGTAGACGGAGCATTATACCGTTCAATGGAATTTATGGGAGAAGGGGTTAAATACCTTTCGATGGATGACAGATTCGCCATGACTAACATGGCTATTGAAGCAGGTGGAAAAAACGGAATATTTATTGTAGATGATTTAACCCGTGAATATATGAAGAAACATTCTACAAAGGAATTTACTGAATATACTCCTGATGAAGATGCAGTATATGATGAAGAATATACTATTGATTTAAGTGAATTAAAGCCAACAGTAGCATTTCCTCATCTTCCTGAAAATACAAGAACAATTGACAACGTGGGAGAAGTTAAGGTGGATCAGGTTGTTATCGGTTCATGTACCAACGGTAGAATTGAAGATATGAGAATTGCAGCAAAGATTCTTGATGGCAGAGAAGTTAAAAAGGGTGTAAGATGTATTATATTCCCGGCAACTCAGGCTGTTTATTTACAGTGTATAGAAGAAGGTCTTGCTTCAATATTTATAAAGGCAGGCTGTGCCCTTAGCACTCCTACATGTGGACCTTGTCTTGGTGGACATATGGGTATCCTTGCAAAGGGTGAAAGAGCCATTGCTACAACAAACAGAAACTTTGTAGGCCGTATGGGTGATCCTGAATCAGAGGTTTATCTTGCAAGTCCTGCCGTAGCAGCAGCAAGTGCCGTAACAGGTAAAATTTCAGGACCTGAAGAGTTAGGATTATAGGAGGTAGCACATGAAAGCAGAAGGAAGAGTATTTAAATTTGGAAGTAATGTTGATACAGATGTTATTATTCCGGCAAGATATCTTAACGTTCCGGACCCGGAAGAACTGGCAAAACATTGCATGGAAGATATAGACAGGGAATTTGTAAATAAAGTAAATAAAGGTGATATTATTGTAGCAGACAAAAACTTTGGCTGCGGTTCCTCAAGAGAGCATGCACCAATAGCTATTAAGGCTGCTGGTGTAAGCTGTGTTATTGCAGAAACCTTTGCAAGGATTTTTTACAGAAATGCAATTAATATCGGACTTCCTATTATTGAGTGTCCTGAGGCAGCAAAAGGAATTGCCGATGGAGATGAAGTAGAGGTAGATTTTGACAGCGGAAAAATATATAATAAAACAAAAGGTGAAGAATATCAGGGACAGGCATTCCCTGAATTTATGCAAAAGATAATCAGCAGTGGCGGATTAATCAATTACATAAATAACAGATAAGAGAGAGAGGATTGTTTTAATGAAAGAGATACTTTACAAGAGCACAAGAAGTAAAGAAGGAACACTTAAGGCATCAGAGGCTATATTAAAGGGTTTAGCAGATGACGGCGGATTATTTGTTCCATTGGAAATACCGAAGTTAGAGGTTTCAGTGGAAGAATTATCCAAAATGACATATCAGCAGGTAGCATATGAAGTTATGAAGTTATACTTCACTGACTTTACTGAAGAGGAACTTAAGTATTGCATCAACAATGCATATGACTCAAAGTTTGACACAGAAGAAATTGCACCTTTAGCAGAAGTTCAGGGAACATATTATCTGGAATTATTCCATGGAAAAACAATTGCATTTAAGGATATGGCATTGTCTATTCTCCCATATCTGCTTACAACATCAGCAAAGAAGAATAACGTAAAAAATGAAATAGTTATTCTTACAGCTACATCAGGTGACACGGGAAAAGCTGCCATGGCAGGATTTGCAGATGTGCCGGGAACAAGAATTATAGTATTTTATCCTGATGGCGGAGTCAGCCCTATTCAGGAAAAACAGATGGTTACACAAAAGGGTGACAATACTTACGTTGTTGCCATAAAAGGTAACTTTGATCAGGCACAAAGCGGTGTTAAGGCAATCTTTGGAGATAAGGAACTTGCAGCAGAAATGGATAAGAGAGGATATCAGTTCTCATCAGCTAATTCAATTAATATTGGAAGACTTGTGCCACAGGTTGCATATTATGTATATGCATATGCTAAGTTATATGCTGAAGGAAAGTTAGCTAAAGACCAGAAAATGAATGTTGTGGTTCCTACAGGTAACTTTGGAAATATTTTAGCTGCATATTATGCAAAGAATATGGGACTTCCAATAGCAAAACTTATTTGTGCTTCAAATGAAAATAAAGTATTGTTTGATTTCTTTAAAACAGGAGAATACGATAAAAACAGAGAATTTATTCTTACAACATCACCTTCAATGGACATTCTTATTTCCAGCAACCTTGAAAGATTAATTTATAAGATTGCAGGAAATGATGCTGATAAGAATAATGAATTAATGAACAGTCTTAAGGTAAACGGAAAATATGACATTACTGATGACATGAAAAAGCAGTTAGATGATTTCTATGGAAATTATGCGTCAGAAGAGGAAACAGCAGAAACAATCAGAGACACATATGATAAAACAGGTTATATAATGGATACTCATACATCAGTAGCTGCAAGTGTATACAAAAAATACAAGGCAGAAACAAATGATGACACAGTAACCGTTATTGCTTCAACAGCAAGTCCTTTTAAGTTTACAAGAAGTGTTATGGTTGCCATTGATCCTAAGTATGATAGCATGGGCGATTTTGAATTAGTGGATGAATTAAGTAAAATAGGAAATGTAAAAGTTCCTAATGCCATTGAAGAAATAAGAAATGCAGAAGTTCGTCATAACAATTTGGTTGAAGTAGACGGAATGAAGGATATAGTTAAGAAATTTTTAGATTAATTAGAATTTAACTAATAATAAAAGTGTTTAGTCAGACATATACGTTATGCCTGATTAAGCACTTTTTTACGCTTTGTATGGTATATACTTTTCTTTATTTATTTGTTATACTAAACGTTAAGTGCGCAAATTTGCAATGGAAGAGGAAATGTATTATGAATAATTTTTTTGGTATGTTGGCCAGAATGAAATATATAAACCGCTGGGGACTTATGAGAAATACAATAAACGAAAATATTGCAGAGCATAGCCTGGAAGTGGCAATTATTGCTCATTCACTGGCAGTTATAGGAAATACTTATTACAATAAGGATTACAATGCTGAACATATTGCAATGTTGGGAATTATGCATGATACAACAGAAATCATAACAGGAGATTTGCCAACTCCCATAAAATATTATGCACCGGAAATACGGGATGCCTACAAGGAAGTGGAGCATATTGCAGCAAACCAGCTTTTGTCAGAATTACCGGAAAAAATGAGAGGGGCATATAAGAACATATTAATTGAAGAAGAAAATGATGATTGGAAAATTGTTAAGGCGGCAGATAAGCTGTCAGCATATATTAAGTGTTTAGAAGAAAAAAATATGGGAAACAGCGATTTCCAAAAGGCAGAGGAAACCATTAAAAAGTATTTAGAGGATATGAATATGGAGGAAGTGAATAAATTTATGAAGGAATTTCTTCCCTCATATAACAGGACATTAGATGAGATTAACTAGATAGAGGAATTAAATGGGAAAATCAGTATTTATTGCGGAAAAGCCAAGTGTTGCGGCGGAATTCGCAAAGGCATTAAAGCTTAACACTTCAAGGCGGGACGGATATATGGAAAGTGAAAATGCCATTGTAACATGGTGCGTCGGTCATTTAGTGACTATGAGCTATCCGGAAGTGTATGATGAAAAATATAAAAAATGGAATTTAAAGGATTTGCCATTCATTCCTGAGGGTGAATGGAAATACGAAGTTATACCGTCAGTAAAAAAGCAGTTTAAAATTGTAAAGGATATTTTAAATAGAGATGATGTGGAAACTATTTATGTGTGTACCGACTCGGGACGTGAAGGGGAGTACATATACAGATTAGTTGCCCAGGAAGCAGGGGTAAAAAATAAAAAGGAAAAGCGTGTGTGGATAGATTCCCAGACAGAGGAGGAAATTCTCAGAGGAATAAGGGAAGCAAAGGATTTAAGTGAATATAATAATCTTTCAGATGCAGCATATTTAAGAGCAAAGGAAGATTATCTTATGGGAATTAATTTTTCAAGGCTTTTAACCCTTAAATATGGAAATTCAATTCAAAATTATTTAAAAGACGGATGGAAGTCCATAAATGTAGGACGGGTTATGACCTGTGTCCTTGGAATGATTTGCAACAGGGAAAGAGAAATAAGAAGCTTTGTAAAAACCCCTTTTTACCGTGTTTTAGCAGCTACTGATATAGGTGGAAGAAAAATTGACACTGAATGGAAGGCGGTAGAGGGCTCAAAATTTTTTGAAACACCTTATTTGTATAAGGAAAACGGGTTTAAGGAAAAGCCGGTAGCAGAGGCTTTAATTAATGCTTTAGAAAGAAACAGCACTAATAATGAAGGCAATGCTTATCCTTTGGAAATGACTGTAAAATCCATTACCATGAAGGAGGAAAAAAAGCAGGCACCGTTACTTTACAATCTGGCTGAGTTGCAGAATGACTGCTCAAAAATGTTTAAAATAAGCCCTGATGAAACTCTTAACGTGGTTCAGGAATTATATGAAAATAAGCTGGTAACTTATCCAAGAACCGATGCCAGAGTGTTATCTACGGCAGTGGCAAAGGAGATACATAAAAATATAGGAGGATTGCAGAATTATTCTCCATGTGGACACTTTGCCGTTAATATATTAAAGGCAGCATCTTATAAGGGCATTGAAAAGACAAAATATGTGGATGACAGAAAAATTACAGACCATTATGCCATAATACCAACGGGACAGGGACTTAATGGTTTGCAGAAGCAAAAGCCTATAAATCAAAAGGTTTATATGGTTATTGTAAGGAGATTCCTTAGCATATTTTATCCCCCTGCTATTTACAAAAAGGCATCTCTTATAGGTATAATGCCGGCAACCTACAGGGATGAAACTACAACAACGGAACAGTTTAGCTCTAATTTTAAAATCCTTGTAAATAAGGGATATCTGGAAATAACAGGTGTGCCGAAGGAAAAGAAAAAAAGTGCAAAACAGGAAGATGTGGAAGGTACAAATGAAGAAAACAGTGAAAATTCCGAATTAAGTTTGGATGAAGATTTCTTTAATCTTTTGCATAATATAAAAAAAGGTGATAAAATCCCAGTATCGGGAACAGAGATAAAGGAGGGTGAAACTTCACCTCCTAAAAGATATACGTCAGGTTCACTTATTCTGGCAATGGAAAATGCCGGACAGCTTATTGAGGACGAAGACCTGAGAGCGCAAATTAAAGGGTCGGGAATTGGAACCAGTGCCACAAGGGCTGAAATTATTAAGAAACTGGTAAATATCAAATATTTATCTCTAAATAAAAAAACACAGGTTATTACACCTACCCAGTTAGGTGAAATGATATTTGGTGTGGTACATGGCTCTATTAAGTCATTACTAAACCCGGAATTAACCGCCAGTTGGGAATTAGGACTTACTCAGGTGGCAGAAGGCAAAATAACCTCAGATGAGTATATGCATAAGTTAAATGAATTTATAAGAGGCAGATTTAACAATGTAATAAATTTAAACAACTCAGGACAAATGACAGGTTATTACAACTACGTAGCGCAGTTTTATAGGAGGAAGAAATAATGTGTGGTATTGTTGGATATGTAGGGGAAAGAGATTGTACTGAAGTGCTTTTAGATGCATTATCAAAGCTTGAGTACCGTGGATATGATTCAGCAGGAATTGCGGTTTTTGAAAAGGACCGTATAATGGTTGAAAAATCAAAAGGTGAATTAAAGAATCTTAGAGAAAAAATAAATAAAGAACATAAACCGGATGGTCATTGCGGAATTGGTCATACAAGATGGGCAACTCACGGCGAACCGTCAGATATTAACTCTCATCCTCATGGAAGTAAGAGAGTATCAATAGTTCACAATGGAATTATTGAAAATTATAAAGATATAAAGAATTTCCTGATTGGAAAGGGTTATACATTTATAAGTGAAACAGACACTGAAACAGTTGCAAAATTATTGGATTACTATTATGAAGGTGATCCGGTGGAAGCTATTATTAAGACATTAAATGATATTAGAGGGGCTTATGCTCTTGGAATACTTTTTAAGGATTTTCCAGATAGAATTTTTGCAGTAAGAAAGGATAGCCCTCTTATTATAGGTGTAGGCGAAGAAGAGAATTTTATAGCTTCTGACGTTCCTGCAATTTTAAAATACACAAGAAAATACTATCTTTTAGAAGAAAATGAAATAGCAACCATTAAGTCAGACAGAATTGAATTTTGTAATATTCACAGAGAACCTATTACTAAGGAAGTGCAGGTTTCAAATTTGGATATGGATGCAGCTGAAAAAGGCGGATATGAGCATTTTATGCTTAAGGAAATACATGAACAGCCAACAGCGGTAAAAACTACAATTTCCCCAAGAATTAACAACGGAATGCCTGATTTATCAGAATGTGGTCTTACACCGGAAATGCTTAAGAATTACAGAAAATTCTTTATTGTGGCATGTGGAACAGCAATGCATGCAGGAATGGTAGGAAAATATGTAATTGAGAAGTTGGCAAGAACGGAAGTTACAGTTGATATTGCATCAGAGTTCAGATACAGAGATCCTATTGTGACAAGTGAAGACTTAGTTATTGTTATTTCCCAGTCAGGAGAGACTGCAGATACCAAGGCAGCCCTTCATTTAGCCCATGAAAAAGGTGCAAAGGTGTTAGCTGTGGTAAATGTTAAAGGTTCATCCATAGCAAGAGAGGCAGACATGGTTTTATATACTCATGCAGGACCGGAGATTTCTGTTGCATCAACTAAGGCATTTTCAGTTCAGATGGCAGTAATGTATCTGTTAGCATATGAAATGGCATATGCTAAGGGAACAATAACAGAAGAGGAATGCAGAAGACTCACAGCAGAATTACAGAAAATTCCTGAAATGATTGAGAAAACAATGGAATGTGAAGACAGGTGCAAGTATGTTGCCAGCAAGCTTATAACAGCAACCAGCCTTCTTTATATCGGAAGAGGACTTGACTATACTCTTAGTATGGAAGGTTCACTTAAATTAAAGGAAATATCATACATTCATTCAGAAAGCTATGCAGCGGGAGAATTAAAGCATGGAACTATTTCCTTAGTTACAGATGGAATGCCGGTTATTGGTGTGGCAACCCAGTCAGACTTACTGGAAAAGACTGTAAGCAATATCATGGAAGTTAAATCAAGAGGCGCCTTTACCATAACAGTATGCAAGGAAGGTACAGAATTTAGTGAAGGGGTTATGGATGAGGTTATAGAAGTTCCTGTCTTAGAGGACATATTAATGCCTCTTATTACGGTTATTCCTCTTCAGTTAGTGGCTTATTACACTACAGTATTAAAGGGACTTAATGTTGACAAACCAAGAAACCTTGCAAAATCAGTTACAGTTGAGTAATTACCGGTGTTATAACATCATAGAATAAACTGCAGCTGTAAGCAGTTTGGAGAGAAGGATAATATGTATAAAATAAAGGATTTATATGATTTAAATGAAACTATAGCAGCAGAACTTTTTGAAGGAAAGGAATATCCATGGGAAGTGTTAGCTGATATTGGTGATTTTATTTTAAAACTGGGTGATAAATTACCAAAGGATGAATTTACCCAAAAAGGTGACAATATCTGGATTCACAAGTCAGTTACCATAGCACCGACAGCAACTCTTAACGGGCCGTTGATAATTGATGAGGGAACAGAGGTAAGACCGGGAGCTTTTATCAGAGGAAAGGCTATTGTTGGAAAAAACTGCGTAGTAGGTAATTCTACAGAGCTTAAGAATGTTGTATTATTTAATACTGTTCAGGTGCCACATTATAATTATGTAGGTGACAGTATTTTAGGTACTCACTCTCATATGGGAGCAGGCTCCATTACATCTAATGTAAAGTCTGATAAAACTCTTGTGGTAGTAAAAGACGGTGATGAAAGAATTGAAACCGGACTTAAAAAGATTGGTGCCATGCTGGGAGATTATGTTGAAGTAGGATGCAATTCCGTACTTAATCCGGGAACAATGATAGGAAGACATACAAATGTTTATCCGTTGTCATGTGTAAGAGGAGTTATACCTGAAAATAGCATTTTCAAAAATAAGGATGAAATAGTATCTAAAAAATAGTCACGGAATTTTGCGAATTTACACATAATTTGGAAATGAAAACATATTGCAAAAAAAGGTTTCATAACTTATAATATAGTTACCTGAGATGCTCGTAGGTCCTGTATATTTTGAACCTACAGTTTGATTAAAGGGATTCCTATATCTCTAAGGGGATGACATGCCTCGTTATTTAGTGGACTTCAGAACTTTAGATGCGGTTGCCCACCTGGCATTTGCTAGGACTCAAAACGCAGGAAGGGCATTTCGGGTATACATAACAAACATAGGAAAAGCGGTCGGGCAGTTTTTACTGCCCGATTTTTAAAAGTAAGCCGGAAAAGTATAAAACTTCTCCGGCTTACTTTTATGCTGAATAATTTTCTGAGAGTATTAATAGTATGAAACATAGGGACAACATAAATAGGGGGGAGCATGAAAAAGATAATAGTGTTTTTTTCGGTATTTTTTCTTATAACAGCCATTATAACAGGAAAAAAATGCCGGGAAGTAATACAAAAAATAGATACAATTTCCACTGAAAATACCACAAATATTCTGATTAAAGAAGCAACAACGGAAGACAAAAAGAAAACAGGTATAAAACAGCTTCAAAAGGTAAGGATTGTAATAATGAGTAACAATTATACATCAATTTATCATTCAAGCCTAACACTAAAAGGAGACAATCTAAAGGTTTATTACGGTAAAAATTTTGCAAAACAAAAAGGCTGCAAAAAAGTTAGTTTAGATGGAGATAGCAGTTATTTTAAAAACAGTGATGTGGTAAAAATTTATGGGAAAACCGGCATCACAATACAGGGGCATAATACTGAAAACGGTTCTCCGGTGTATATGGGGGAATTA
>NZ_CAKVZL010000017.1:0-29997 GCF_934835595.1 Eubacterium sp. AF15-50 | reverse complement strand
TCTGAACAAATCATTTCTCTGAAAGCTGCAATTCTGTCTTCTTCAAAGAACATATGCTCTGTACGGCAAAGACCGATACCTTCTGCACCAAGTTCTCTAGCTTTCTTAGCATCAGCTGGTGTATCAGCATTTGTTCTAACCTTAAGTGTTCTATATTTATCAGCCCATCCCATGATACGTCCAAATGTGCCTGCGATTGTAGCATCAACTGTAGGGATGATACCATCGTAAATGTTACCTGTTGAACCATCAATTGAGATGTAATCTCCTTCGTGATATTCTTTTCCAGCTAATGTGAACTTCTTGTTAGCTTCGTCCATAGCGATATCACCACAACCTGATACACAGCATGTACCCATACCACGAGCAACAACGGCTGCGTGAGATGTCATACCACCACGTACTGTTAAGATACCCTGTGAAGCCTTCATTCCTGTAATGTCTTCAGGAGATGTTTCAAGACGAACTAAAACAACCTTTTCTCCCTTAGCATTCCATTCAACAGCATCATCAGCTGTAAATACAACCTTACCACAAGCAGCTCCAGGTGAAGCTCCAAGTCCCTTACCAGCTGGTGTAGCAGCCTTAAGAGCAGCAGCATCAAACTGTGGGTGAAGTAATGTATCTAAGTTTCTAGGATCGATCATAGCTACAGCTTCTTCTTCTGTTCTCATGCCTTCATCAACAAGGTCACAAGCAATCTGTAAAGCAGCCTGAGCTGTTCTCTTACCATTTCTTGTCTGTAACATATATAATTTTCTGTTTTCAACTGTAAATTCCATATCCTGCATATCTCTGTAATGGTTTTCAAGTGTTTCACAAACCTTTACAAAGTCAGCGAATGCTTCTGGGAATTCCTGTTCCATCTGAGCGATTGGCATTGGTGTTCTAACACCGGCAACAACGTCTTCACCCTGAGCGTTCTTTAAGAACTCACCCATAAGCTTCTTCTCACCAGTTGCTGGATCTCTTGTAAATGCAACACCTGTACCACAGTCATCACCCATGTTACCAAATGCCATTGACTGTACGTTAACAGCTGTTCCCCATGAATAAGGGATATCGTTGTCACGACGGTAAACGTTAGCACGTGGGTTGTCCCATGATCTAAATACGGCCTTAATAGCTCCCATTAACTGTTCCTTAGGATCATCTGGGAAGTCTTCACCGATTTTTTCTTTGTATTCAGCCTTGAACTGTGCTGCTAATTCCTTTAAGTCATCAGCTGTGAGTTCTACGTCCTGCTGAACACCTCTATCAGCTTTCATCTTGTCGATAAGTTCTTCAAAGTATTTCTTACCAACTTCCATAACTACGTCAGAATACATCTGAATAAATCTTCTGTAGCAGTCCCAAGCCCAACGAGCATTTCCTGACTTTTCAGCAATTGTATTAACAACTGTCTCGTTAAGACCAAGGTTAAGGATAGTATCCATCATACCCGGCATAGAAGCTCTAGCTCCTGAACGAACAGATACGAGGAGAGGATTTTCCTTATCTCCGAACTTCTTACCTGTGATTTCTTCCATTTTAACGATGTATTCGTTAATCTGTCCCTGGATTTCATCATTGATTTCTCTTCCGTCCTCATAATACTGAGTACAAGCTTCTGTTGTGATTGTGAATCCCTGTGGTACAGGAAGACCTAAACCTGTCATTTCTGCAAGGTTTGCACCTTTACCACCGAGGAGCTCACGCATGTTAGCATTACCTTCGCTAAAAAGGTACACCCATTTGTTTGCCATCTGTTCTTCCTCCTAATAAATAATAAGTATTGTATGTCATGAGCTGTAGAATGGCATTCCTTACCAGCTCATACAATCGATTTTTGGTGTTGCCCTGTTTTCCGGATAAAATATGTTCAATAAATGTCTCTTTCTATGTAGTCACGCAGAAAAAGGGCGCACTAGCACCTACGGAACAATTATAACATACAGCGCCTTATAGTCAAGAGAGAACGCTGTTTTTAGTTTAAAAGCCATAGGTTTTTCCTAATAAAATTCTTATCTGTCTCCACAATAAATGTTGTTATTGAGTGTGGAGGTACTTCTGTATTAATTCTTTTTCCGTCAACTGTAACTGCCAGTTTGTGTACTCTGCTTAGTTCGCTTTGAACCACAACCACTGTATTCATTCGGAAACTATAATAATCTCTTAATTCATACGGGTCTAATTCCTTCCAAAACTCCTTTGAGCCCTATGCAGTCTGCACTACTCGCATTATCGGTTCCATGAAAATACCTCTTTTCAAAATATTTCCAAAACCTTCCAAGTTCTTTCCCGTTTGATTAGATTAATTTATACCTGATTAGAAATCCATTTTCTCCTCAAAGTATGCCTTAAGGTCTTCAATTTTTATTCTTTCCTGCTTCATTGTATCTCTGTCACGAACTGTTACGGCACCGTCTTCTTCTGAATCAAAATCATATGTTACACAGAACGGTGTTCCTATTTCATCCTGACGACGATATCTCTTTCCAATTGCTCCTCTGTCATCAAATTCGCAGTTATAATACTTGCTAAGCTGTGCGAATACTTTTTCTGCTCCTTCGTTTAACTTCTTTGACAATGGAAGTACACCAATCTTTACAGGTGCAATAGCCGGATGGAAATGTAACACAGTTCTCATATCCGGTTTTTCTTCTGTACCGATGTTCTCCTCGTCATATGCTGAGCAAAGGAATGCCAATGTGACTCTATCTGCACCAAGTGACGGCTCGATAACGTATGGAACATATCTTTCATGCTTTTCATCATCAAAATATGTTAAATCTTCTTTTGATAAATTCTGATGCTGAGTAAGGTCATAATCTGTTCTGTCTGCAATGCCCCAAAGTTCTCCCCATCCAAATGGGAATAAAAATTCAATATCAGTTGTTCCTTTTGAGTAGAAACATAATTCTTCAGGTGAATGATCTCTAAGTCTCATTTCATCTTCTTTAATACCAAGGTTTAATAACCAGTCACGGCAGAAACCTCTCCAATACTGGAACCAGTCAAGGTCTGTTCCCGGTTCACAGAAAAATTCAAGTTCCATCTGTTCAAATTCTCTTGTTCTGAAAGTGAAGTTACCCGGTGTAATTTCATTTCTGAAAGACTTACCAATCTGTCCGATACCAAATGGAATTTTCTTTCTTGATGTTCTTTGAACGTTCTTGAAGTTTACGAAAATACCCTGTGCTGTTTCAGGTCTTAAGTATACTGTATTCTTTGCATCCTCAGTAACTCCCTGAAATGTCTTAAACATAAGGTTAAATTCACGTATATCTGTAAAATTATGCTTTCCACAGGATGGACAGCAAATATTATTATCTTCTATGTATGAAGCCATCTGTTCATGAGACCATGCATCAATAGACTCTTCAGCCTGGATACCATGCTCATCCATATAATCTTCAATAAGCTTGTCAGCTCTGAATCTTTCATGACATTCCTTACAATCCATTAACGGGTCTGAGAATCCTCCTAAATGTCCTGATGCAACCCATGTCTGTGGGTTCATAAGAATAGCACAGTCAACACCTACATTGTATGGATTTTCCTGAACAAACTTCTTCCACCACGCCTTTTTTACATTGTTTTTAAGTTCAACTCCAAGATTTCCGTAGTCCCATGTATTAGCAAGACCTCCGTAAATTTCTGATCCTGGATATACAAATCCTCTGCTTTTTGCCAATGCAACTATCTTATCCATTGTCTTTTCCATTATTACATCTCTCCTTAATATAATTTAGATTTTATCAAATACTTTCAGTATTATTTTTAATATACAATATAACTTAAATTTTCATCAGAATCATCAGTGGTTACTATTCCATCATCATCCACACTGCAATTTGAACTGATATACTTAACATCCTCATCTAACTGAACCTTATATTTTCCTTTAATAATAAGGATATTGGCATCTTCCATAGCCTTGATTTCCTTGGTTGTGGCATCTTTTTTCTTATCCGGTGAAGTAAAATCACCTTTTATTTTGCAATCAGAATTGTCCGCTATCTTTCCCATGAAAAACTCATTGCTTTCAACCTTATTGTATTCTTTAATGTAAGTTGAAAAATCATATGTTGTAGCAAATTCAAGAACTAATGTTGCCACATCGCTTTTAACCTTGAATGTATCTACCGTAATGGCATTTTTCACGGAAGCTTTCTTCCCGTCGTTATAATCTGCCACTTCTTTGTTTATGGTATCTTCAAGCTTACTTTCGTCGTAATAGTCCTTGTCAAACTTTTCCGCAACACCGTAAGATACCTTTCCATCTTCCTGTATGTAAACTGCACTCTCGCCCTTGGCAATATCCATATCACCTATTGTGCTTCCACACGCCGTAGCTCCAACAGCTACCACCAGCACAAGAAAAAGAGCTGCTAACTTTTTGTTAATATGCTTCATCTGTTCATTCCTCCTGATATTTGGCAAATACCTTATAAACAGTATCACCTAGATTACAATTTTAAACGCAAACCACCATTATTTCAATACATATTTTGCATAAAAAATTTACAAAAATTCCAACGAATTGAACTTTTTGTCTATCACTTTATCCATGTATGAACCAATAATATGTTTTAGCTGTTTCAAAACTATATCTGTAACTGTAAAGGAAAACAATTTATCTACAGGAGTAACTACAATAAATTGCAGTGCATACACCGTGGAATCTGTTATTATCTCATTATCCGGTACCTTTCCGTGACACTTTTTACATACCATTGTATTACGGTTTATATCAAAATAATCAAGTTCCTGCTTCTCTCCACAATTACCACAGGAGAAAACGTTGGGGTACTCTCCGTTTATAACCAAGGTTTTAAGCTCATATATACAACGTATTAAGTCAACAGGAATCCTGTTTTTAGTTAAAGCTTTCATTGCCATATATAAAAGTTTTAAAGTTTCAGAGGCCTCTATTCCTTCTCTTCCATAGTATCCTGCCAGTTCAAGAAAATACATTCCCATGTACATGCTGTCAATGTCTGTCTTGGTATTGCTGAAATAATCGCTAATTTTCTTTCCGGTTACCGTATAGGCGTTCCGTCCCCGGTATAAGGTAAATTCACCAAAAGCCATAGGCTGGCTTCCTCCTAGAAACGGACTGTTAGGTTTTCTTGCACCACGGGCGAAAGCTGTTATTTTTCCAAATTCCTTTGTAATTATAACTAATCTCTTATCGTATTCACCTATAGCCATTGAAGATATTACCATCCCCAGCGCCGTTACTGTTTCTACCATCTTCTTTTCCTTCTGTGTCCTTTATCCTTGCAATAAAGCTTTCCCGTGCTTTATTTATTCTTCTCTCATCAGCATATTTCAAATAATCTTCAATCTTACCTGTTGCTTCAAAAACCTTCCAACTGTTTAAATTATCCATCTTATCCCTCCGTAATACTGCAATTATCAAATTGCTTTTTTCACCTGTTTAAGTGATAAGATTAGGTTCTCCCATGAGATTATTTGTATACTGATTTCTTCAAAGAAAAAACTGGAAAGACCAATTGTTAATTCATTTAACAACTACTTCTCATTTATATAACCGTAATTTTTCATAAGAAGTTCGCTGTCACGCCAATCTTTTCTAACCTTTACCCAAAGCTGAAGATTTACTTTCATTTCCAGCTGTTTTTCTATTTCATATCTGGCATTTGTTCCGATTTTCTTTAACATGCTGCCTTTTTTGCCAATAATAATGCCCTTGTGTGATTCTCTTTCACATATTATTGTTGCCTCAATATCCACAATGTCAGTCTTTGTACGCTTCTTCATTTTTTCAATAGTAACGGCAATTCCGTGAGGGACTTCTTCATTTAATGCATGAAGAGCTTTCTCCCTGATTAACTCCGCCACAATTTGTCTCATAGGCTGGTCTGTCACTGTATCTTCATCATAATACTGTGGGCCTTCCGGCAGATATTTGAAAATCTGTTCAATAACAACATCAACATTTTTGCCTCTTAAGGCTGATGCAGGTATTATTTCATCAAAATCATATATTTTTCTATATGCATCTATAAATGTAAGAATCTCTTCCTGTTTTACGGTGTCTGTCTTGTTAATAACAAGAATAACCGGAACTCCTATTCCTTTAAGTTGCTGGGCAATATGCTGTTCCCCTGCTCCAATAAAGGTGTCCGGTTCCACCAGCCACATAATTAAATCAACTTCCTTTAATGTTTTTTCAGCCACATTTACCATATACTCTCCAAGCTTGTTTTTCGCCTTGTGAATACCCGGTGTGTCTAAAAATACAATCTGACCTTCATCACATGTATAAACAGTCTGAATTTTATTTCTTGTAGTCTGTGGTTTATTTGATGTTATGGCAATCTTCTGTCCGATAATCTGATTCATTAATGTTGACTTTCCAACATTTGGTCTTCCAATAAGTGCCACAAAACCCGATTTAAACTTCGTATTCTTTCCTGAATCCATTTTATACCTCTTATCTTAATTCTTTAATTTCCTTAAATAACTCCCTAGAACCTTCTATGGCACTTTTGCTTCCCACAACGCAGATATTGTTTCTGTCTATTATCTTTTTAACCTTTGGTGCCAGATTTCTTATGTCCTCCGGTGTTGTTGCCAAAACCTTAAGTCTTGTTTTACAAAGGGACTCGTAGGGCACCCCTGCCATATAATTAGTAAATTCCCTTCCGCTTATATCAGCTGCATTTAGTGGTGTATCAAGAAGACTGATTGTGCCGATAATATACTTGCGCATTTCACGCTCATCCACGTTGAAATTTTCTATAAATTCAGGTGCCTTCTTATATACCTCAACTGACTCCTTAAGCTTCGGATCCCTGTATGAGCTAAAGAAACCGTCTCCTGTTTTTCCAATAACACAATTACATCCGTATGCTCCGCCTTTTTCTCTGATATTATTCCATAAATATTTATTTCTCATAATATTTCCCAGAACAAAAAAGCTTCCATCGTACTCTTCCTTCTCACCTTCGTCATTATAATTTCCTGCCATAGTTACATATTGAACCTGACCTGATGTTACAATGGCCTCGTTTTTCTGCTGTGGAACAAACTTCCAGCCGTCAAACTGCTCCTTAAAATCATCTGAACTGTCAAACATATTTTTCTTAAGGTCTACAGTATATTCTTTTACTTTTTCAAAGTTTTCGCCATCACCTGCAAAGTTAAGAATCATATTATCCTTAACAAACACTTTTTTCACAGTGTCATAAAGCATTGCTATAACTTTATCTTTTTTCTCATTAAAATTATCAACAATGTCACTTATAAACTCATAAAATGCCAGTCCGGCGATTTGGTCTCTTAAATAATATGCCTTTGAATAATATGACATTGCCCTAAGCCTTGCCACACTGTCACCACTGCTTACTATTCTTCTGTTCATTCTAAGTTTTAACTCTTCAAGTAATTCTTTAAGACGCTTCTCATTGTCAAACTTTGTTTTCAAAATTACTTCGTTAATGATTTCATATGCAATCTTAATATTCTCATTAAGAGCCTTGAAGTGAATTTCAGTGTTTAATTTAATTTTATTCTCACTTTGACTTACATATAAACCTGTGTCAAAGGCCAGACCACCTAAATTCAAATCTATATCCATATTTAATTCCATATAGTCTCTGTCTGTATCCATGTATGTCAAAAGATACTTCAAAAGACCAATGTATTGGTGGTACTTTTCAGGCATCCGTGAGCAGTCAAAGGCTATATCCACATATCCAATACCGTTAGTAAAAATATCACTGTGAAGCACCGTAATATTTTCCACCTGACTTTTTTTACTAATAAGAGGTCTCGGATTTTTATTAATGTCTGAAATCTCCAAAAGAGGAATAGTTTCTAATTCTTCCTGAGTAGATGGTGTCTTTTGAAACTCCTCTAATTCACGGGTTTCAGTAATTATCTTCTCAATCTCTTCCTTAGACAAACCTGCCTTTTTTGCCTGAAGACTTTCCATTAACCTAGATTCTTTTTCCTCTGTAAGCCCCTTTTTCGGTGCCAGAACCACTACAGAATGATGTGTATTATTTATAAGATATTTTGTAAGAAGTTCTTCAAAATAATTACCTTCAATATTCTTTCTTAACTCATCGAAAATTTTGTTTGTCTCTAAGTGAATAAATGGTTTCTCATCATCATAAATCCAGCTTGCCATAACATCCAGTCCCCACATAAGTCCCTTTGGAATGCTTCCAAAATCAGATTCCTTTGTGTCAAACTCAATGCTGTTAAGACCTGCAAGAAGTGTTGTTTTATCAATGCCATTTTCTACTATTTTCTCTAATGTGTCCTGAACTACCTGAAGGAACCTGTCCTTGTCATCCTTATTAGCACCCTTTACCACAATGCTGTATACAGGCTGAAGTATGTCGTCATCCATAGAGCCTGTCACTGCCTTTCCAATACCTGCATCTATAATTGCCTGTTTAAGAGGAGCTCCCTCTATATCCATTATTGCATATTTAAGTACCTTAAACGCCAGCATAAGTTTTGCGTCAAGGTTGTCTCCTATAACATAATTTGATGTAAGCATTGCACTTTCTTCTTCTATTTCATTATCGGAAATGGCATATTCCTTTACAATCTCATATGTTTTATCAAACGAACTTTGATGTTCAATACTAGAATCAATGTCCAATTTGTCATATTTCCCAAGATAATTTTCATCAATCCAGTCCAATCTTTCACTCATATCCATGTCGCCGTAGAGATAAATAAAGCTGTTTGACGGATGATAATATCTTCTATGGAAATCAAGATATTCCTCATAAGTAAGCTCCGGAATATGCTCTGGGTCGCCACCGGATTCATACTGATATGTTGTATCCGGGAACAATGATTGAGCTGTTACACGGGAAGCAATTCCGTCTATAGAGGAATACACACCCTTCATTTCATTGTAAACAATGCCGTTAATTTCTAAAGGCTCATTTTCGTCATTAAGCTCATAATGCCAGCCTTCCTGTTTGAAAATTTTATCTGTTTTATAAATATTTGGATTAAAAACCGCATCCATATATATGTGCATAAGATTTTTAAAATCCTTATCATTGTAGCTTGCCACCGGATATACCGTTCTGTCAGGATAAGTCATGGCATTAAGAAATGTATTAAGTGACCCCTTTACCAGTTCCATAAAAGGATCTCTTAAAGGGAAATTTTTTGAGCCACATAAAACCGTATGTTCTATAATATGAGGCACACCTGTGTCATTGTTTACCGGTGTTCTGAAGCCTATGTTAAAAACCTTGTTGTCATCCTCATTTGACAATAATACAATTCTCGCCCCGGTTTTTTTATGTTTTAAAAGCCATGCATCAGAATTAATTTCTTCAATATACTTATTTATCACTACTTCATATGCATCTTTTTCGTATATGGATTTATTTTTTTCAATAATATCTTTAACCATTCTTTTCTTACCTTTCATAAAAATATATAAGTCTCCCCCAAAATCATTAAAAACCTACAATATCTATATTACCATAATTTAACTTATCTATCCATAAGAAAAGCTGCTGCCTGATGATTTCATATCACCAAAGCAGCAGCTTTTTAAAACCTATTTAAAATTAATCAAAATATCTTACATATTTTTTCATTCTGTCTACAATTATTACTGCAACAATTATTTTAATTATATCAGGTATTATGTATGGGAATACGCAAAGTCCCAATGTTGCAACTAATCCGTTTTTCATTAAAATCATGAACCATATTGTTCCTATGGCAAAACATATTACATCTCCTACAAGCATTGCTAATGCGGTAACTGCGATTTTTGCCACTCCCTCTAATTTGTTAGCAGCTTTTTCAACAATTAATCCTGTAACAATTGCCGTAAATATAAATCCCACAATATATCCCCCTGTTGGTCCTGCTATAACTGACGGTCCTGATTTTACCTGACCTGCAAAAACCGGAACGCCTATAATTCCTAACAGTATGTAAACTATAACTGAGATTGTTCCTCTCTTTGACCCCAGCAATCCGGCAGTTACGAAAACTGCAAATGTCTGAAGGGTAAATGGAACCGGCTGAACCGGAACTCTTATCCATGAACATACTACTATTAAAGCCGTAAATATTGCTATTAAAACCATGTTTTGTGTTGAAAACAACTTTTCTTTTTGTGTCTGCATATTTTTATCCTCTCTTTTTTATTATTCAAACGTCACCATTTTATTTCATATAGCTCTATTTGTCAACCATTTTATTTTTTAGGTTCACATTTCTTTTCAGCTTTATTGTTTTTAAATTAATAAAATGCTATACTTAATGCATTACAACTTGCTTTTGGAGGCGAACATGAAGGTAAAAGATCAGGTATTAAAACAATTAGAAGATAATAAAGGAACTTATTTTTCAGGCAGTGAACTGGCAGCTGCATTAGGTGTCAGCAGAAATGCCGTATGGAAGGCAATTAAGTCCTTAGAGAAAAGTGGATACCGTATTTCTGCTGTTCCTAATAAAGGATATTGTCTTAACATGGATAATGACATTCTTTCATCCTGGAGCATAAAGCAGCATTTAAACCACGACGGCCTTAACATAACTGTATATGACACAATTTCGTCCACTAATGATGTTTTAAAGGAGCAGGCAGCTCAGGGGGCACCTCACGGAACCGTAATAATTTCTCAGGAACAGACTGCCGGAAAAGGGCGCATGGGAAAGAATTTTTATTCTCCATCAAAAACCGGAATATATTTAAGCATTTTAGTCCGCCCTGACATTCCGGCAGGGGAATCACTGTTTCTTACTACTTCTGCTGCCGTTGCCACTGCCAAAGCCATTGAAGATGTTTCAGATAAAAAAGCTGACATTAAATGGGTTAATGATATATATATATCTGATAAAAAAGTTTGTGGAATATTAACTGAAGCTTCCTTTAATATTGAAACGGGAAAATTAGATTATGCCATTGTAGGAATAGGAATTAACATTTGCTATCCTGACGGTGGATTTCCTGATAACATTAATGATATAGCCACTGCGGTTTTTGACAGCAATACCGATACGGTTAATAAAAGAAGTATCCTTATAGCCCATCTTTTGGATTATTTTATGGACTATTATGAAAATTTTGACAAAAAATCCTACGTGGATGAATACATTAAACGTTCCATGCTTATTGGACGAAGAATTTATATTGTAAACGGTGATGATAAAATACCTGTTACTGCCAAAGAAATCGACAGAGACTGCCGATTAAAGGTAGAATATGAAGATGGTAGCGAGAAATGGCTTTCATCTGGGGAAGTAAGCATTAAAATCAAATAAATCATCTACCTTTAAGGCTAAATACAAAAAACCGGTACGGATTTAATTACCTAAAACCATACCGGTAAAACTTTGGACCTTTTCTGTCAATAATATGCCCTACCATACAATAAGACACTTAGTATGAAATTAATATGTATACACTATAAATATATATAAGGTGTTAAAGATATAGAACTGTTGAATATAACAAAAGCCATAGGCTCTATATCAAGGAAGTATTTTTACACATTCTCCGACATAGCCTGTCGAAATGGCTGACAGAATACCGTCTAAGTTTCAATATGACAAATTAAAAAATAAAAGTATAATCCCTGGATACTTCCGGGAAATACCATAGCTCTTTTGACATAACGTCATGTTAACACGTCATCGTCAGAAAAATCCGGACTTGAAATTTAAATCCATATTTCCACCCCCTGTTCACAATATAACTGATAGGGCAATACACGCCTAAAACATAAGGAAGCATATGTACATTAGTATGTGAAATTATGTGCGCAAATCCATACCTGACATATGTTTTGAATAATACGTTGCCTGTGTTGCCTCATATCGTTATATGCATGTTAACATTTTGTATATGTGATGTCAATATATTTTGTGCTATTTTTATATTTTTTATGTTTATTTCATTGCGTAACCTCTCCGGTTATCATCCAAGGTGACGGCTGTGCAACAAAAATACTGTTTTTGTCTGTTTTTGAAACTGATATCTGCATTACTTCCGTAACATTAACTCCATGTTTTTTCATTAAGTATTTAATGTCTGCTAATATATCAAGTTCTAAGGTATAAACAATAATCTTAATGTTTGGATTAATTTTTAATAAGTTTACAATATCACTTTCAATATCCTGCTTTGTTGCTACTATAAATGCAATTCTTGGCACCGGAAGCTTCTCCAATGTTTCCACCTTTAAGTCAGAAACGATTTCAACATTGTGAACTCCAAACTTAGACGCATTCTCTTCCATGGAGCGAAGGGAACCTGCATCTCTTTCTGCTGCAATAATTACTCCTTCATATGCCACCATTGAAGCCTCTATTACTATACTTTCACCACTTACAATAAGGGCTGTGTCACTAACATCCAGCTCTAACTTATTCATAATAACAGACCTTATTTCGTGACCTACATATTTAACGGTACCTGATGAGAAGTTTTCATTTTTTATTCCAAAAATCATTGATTCTCTGGTATTTTCATTAACAATGAAAATAACCGTAGGACCTGACAACTCATCATCCATCATGTCGCTTACCTTACAGTGCTTCATTTCTCCAGGCTCATATCCCTTTCCAAAATACATTTCATAGTCGCCATAGCCTGCTTCCCAGCATTTATATAACATATTAGGATGAGTTTCATCAGCAAAAATTAAAATTCTCTTATGAGTTGCTATTGTTGCAAGAACATTTCTCCTTTTTCCGCAAGTATTAAGAAGCTTGATTTTTTCAGGTGTTACCCCCTGCATATCTGCAACATATTCCATCCATTTAAGCATCTGTGATGTAGAAAATTCCACACAGGATTTTTCTATATTATTATCCATTTTAGTATCCTCCTTGTCTCCGTTCAAACTTATAGAAATATTATATCACTAAATCAATGTGTAGCAAGAAAAAATATGCTATAATATGTAAATGATATATTTGAAAGGATTAAAAAAATGACAAAAAAACAGCTTGCTTTGGAAATTATTAATCGTTTAAAAAAGGAATATCCTGATGCCTCCTGTACCTTAGACTATAAGGATGCATGGAAGCTTTTAATAAGTGTCCGTCTTGCTGCCCAGTGCACTGATGAGCGGGTAAATAAAATCGTCCCTGATTTATATAAAAAATATCCTACTATTGATGCTATTGCTGAAGCCCCTGTAGAAGAAATAGAAAAAATAGTCCGTCCCTGTGGATTAGGGAAAAGTAAAGCCCGGGATATAAGTCTTTGCATGAAAATGTTGAGAGATGACTTTGATTGCAAGGTACCTGACAATATGGAGGATTTGTTGAAGCTTCCGGGAGTTGGCCGTAAAAGTGCTAATCTTATAATGGGTGATGTTTATGGGAAGCCTGCCATTGTTACAGATACCCATTGCATCCGACTTACCAACCGTATGGGATTAGTGGATGGAATAAAGGAACCGAAAAAAGTTGAAATGGCACTTTGGAAAATCATTCCCGGCGAAGAAGGCAGCGACTTTTGTCACCGTCTTGTGTATCATGGCAGGGAAGTATGTACTGCCAGAACCACTCCTCACTGCAACAGATGTTGCCTAAATGATATTTGTAAAAAAAGGATTTAACTTAAATGAAAACCGGTAAAGTATGTACATATCAAAAATATGTCACACCTTACCGGTTATTTTATTGATTAATTATTATTTTTATTGTTACTTTTTTAGGCTTGCTCCACTTACCTGAATAGCTCTTTCTGACAACAGTTTTTATGACTCTTGCCCTTATGTATAACACTTTTTTATTTTTAATCTTTTTGCTCTTTAAAGTAAACGAAACACTTTTAACAGTTTTCTTAGCTAAAACCTTTTTAAATTTCTTAGATGAAGAAATCTGTACCTGATATTTCTTTATACCTTTAATCTTCTTAAGAGAAATTTTAACTGTAGCAGCCTTTCTTTTCTTAATGATTCTCCTGCATTAAGAACCGGAATAGTCCATGTTACTGTATTTGTTTCTTCTGAGCATGCACCTCCCGAACCTGTAAGGGTAACCGTTGCGTTTTTTGGAATACTTACACCTGAAATGGTCTTTGTAGCTGAATCACCATTACTTCCCGTCATGGATATCTGATATGTCTGAGGGCTGGTAACTTCTGCTGCCTGACTTGTATCCGCCCCTGAAATAATTCCTCCATCAGTAGATGATGTAAGCTTTAATCCATTGTTTTTATTTACAATATTTCCCAATAAATACTGGTCATAAACATCCCAGTATGATCCAACGTTAAATGACTGTATTTCATTATTTGCATCAAAGAAAACTTCTGCATTTGCCGGAATATTTCCCGGTTCCTTTGCAGTTTCGGCTTTTACATTCGTAGGATTTACAAATGTAGGAAAGCTAATTCCTGAAAACGTAAAAGCTGTAGCCATTACGACCGCTGTTGCTTTTTTTTAGAACTTTTCTCACTTTCATTATCCCTTTCCTCCTAATAAATTTAAATAACTTATTTTCTCATAAAACTCCATACTGACGCATAAGTTCCATTCTTTTCTTTCCCATTGCTATACTGTCTATTTCTTTAGAATATCTGCTTTGTGTTCTTCTCTGTTTCAAATACCTTATTATTCTGTGACAATACGCAACCGGCAATAAATAACTTCTCTTTTGCAAATACTGATATTTCTGCTTCATATATGACTTAGACGGAAATAAAGAGCTTTTTATGGAAAGCCGTACTTTTTTATTTTTCTCTGAAAATCCTTTATTTGCAGCACTTATGGTGATTTTTGAGCTATGTATCCTTCCCATACTGCTTTTACCAAAAGTTCCTGAATCAAGCATATCCACTAAAAGATTTTCACTGTCTGCCACAATTAACTGTCTGTCTTTTAAAGGAATCTCGCTGCTGTTAAAGCCTAAATATCTGTCACCTATATCAAATAAATTGATAAGGAATCTATATAATCTGTTTTCCTGTGCCACAGTTTCCACATAATCCCAATTAATTAAGGAATTATATTTTTGGACAAATATCAGCAAATCGCACAGCTGACGTACTCCAAAACCACAATATATAAAATGTTTGTAACTATGACTTAGTAAAAACAGAAAATGATCTGTTTCATTAAGAGTCCATACCCATCCTGTTCCCGTCTCTCTCTTCTCCGCCTTATCCACTGCTTTTTTAAATCTGTTATTAAGACCTTTAAAAGCGTTATTGTCAGATGGCAACAAGCCAGTATGTATCTCTATTCTTACTTTCGTAATCGAATTATAATAAGCTACTTCATATGGAATCTTCTTTTTGTCCATATTCTCCACGTCATTTTCACATATAAAGCCTTCTTTTTTTAAGATTTCATGGCATTTCATAAAATCTTCTTTATCAATAAGCAAATCTTCATCATTTGAATATCTACAATCCGGCTTAGGATAAAGATTTCTAAGAACAATTCCCTTAACCACCACCGGTTTAATTTCATTTTGTAATAACTTTTTATAAATTTCAAAGAAAAAGCTTGTCCTCTGAGTCTGGGATATCATAAGCAAAATGGTTTGTCTTTTATAAGGTGCAATCTCTTTTTGAAATCTTTCGTAGCTGTTGGTACCGGCAATAAAATCGCACACAATAGGAAGCATACTCTGTTCCCTTGCCATATTTAATACTTCAATAAGCTGCTCTTTTTTATTAATATTTATCTCTATGTTTTCACCATCTGTCCCAAGGGCTCCTTTAACGGCATCCATAAAGATTTTACTATCAGGACTTATCATGTGACACCTCTTTTAAACTCTCTTATACCTTAACAAATAAAATATCACACCAAAGGGGTATGCCATTAACGCAACAATCTTGTTGTGTGCTTTCTTTATTACATCCTTCTCCCCTGCAATTCCTGCTACTGAAATATATCTTATATAATCAAAAAATAACGACCTAAATGTATCATCACTATTTATTTTCTGATTAACATATAACAGATAACCCTTTGGATTATCTTTAATAAGTTTTGACATATTAAATGTATACCCATCCATCTGATATCTGTGTACACACAACGTTCTGTTTAATACCACAAGTTTTCCGTCCCTGTCTATTAAATTATATAAGTATGCCTCGGGTACAAATTTTTCCTTTTGAATTTTAGGAAACTGATACTTCTTAACTTCTGTTGTTCTAAATACCAGCATAGCCTCCCCTTTTAAGCCAAACTTCCTGTATGCCTCCCCTAAAGTAGTCTCAACGTAGCCATCACTTGCTTTTTCTTTCTCAATGTAATACCTGTCATTAAAAGCTTTTTCTCCAGGCTTTTTATCATGTTTTATTTTGATATACCCCGGCAGTTGTTTAACCTTCATTTCCCTTTTTATATCTTTGAACTGAACTTTTTTCTGTGACATAATACCTACAATGTTTTCATTCAGTTTAACTTTTTCCCAACATTTAAGTACCATTTCAATGGCATTTGGGGTAATAACATCATTTGAATCAAGACACATAAATATTTCTGTTGTTGTCATTTCCACAGCCTTGTTATGAGCCATAGACTTTCCTAAGTTGTCCTGCTTCAAATATTCTATCTTTATTTCATTTTCCAGCTGCCACTTTTTTATAAGTTTCTCAGTGCTATCAGTGGAGCCATCATCAACAACAAGCCACACAAAATCTTTGCACGTCTGTTTTTTTAATGAGCAATATAATCTTTTAATTATATTTCCACGATTATATGTAGGTGTAAAAACCGTAATACTCTCCATTGTTTTCTCCAGTCTGCTAATGATACTGAATCTACTTTTTAATTAACTTTTCACGTGGTTTAATCCGGTATAAGTTTAACGTCAAACTTTCTTATTTATCTGATATTACCACCGGTGAAAAAAAAAAGTAAAGTTTTATGATATAATTTGTCTTTATGCAACATTTTTATTTTTTAATTTCCTCAAAATTTGTCTTATTTATCCTGTAAACCCTCTCACAAATATCCAAAACACTTGGTCTGTGGGTTGTTACAATACATATTTTCTTGCTGTCCTTTTTTATTATATTTTTAAGAACCTTTTCCTCGGTATCCACATCCAATGCAGAAGTAGCTTCATCTAACAGTATTACCGGTGCATCTCTGAGAACTGCACGGGCTATTGAAATTCGCTGTGCCTGACCTTCTGAAAGTCCCTGCCCGTTTTCACCGATTATGGTATTTATGCCCTCCGGCAGTTTTTTTACGAAATCATAGGCGCAGGCAGTTTTAAGAGCTACTATTATTTCTTTGTCTGTTGCATCATTTTTAACCATTCTCATATTCTTGGCAATGGTATCGGCAAAAATTGTATTGCCCTGAGGTACATACGAAAACATTTCCCTTGTAGCAGCGGAGAGAGCACATTCATTTCCTAAATTATCCCTCATAACACTTTTTCCGGATTGTGGATTTATAAGTCCTAAAATTATTCGCATTATAGTTGTTTTTCCCTCTCCTGAAGGACCTACTATTGCCACAATATTTCCTGACTTTGCCAAAAGGTTTACATTAGATAAAACCTTTTCACCACCCTTATACGTAAAATCAATATTTTCTATTCTGATTTCCAATCCCTTAGAACTGTTTTCCTTTATTTTTTGTGCAGTTTCTTCCTCAATCACCGGCTCCGGCTTAATTTCAGATACTGACATAATTCTTCCTGCACTGGTGGTAGCTGATACCGCCTGAGGAACTAATGATATTAAAGAAGAAAACGAGGAGGACAAACTGTTTGCCAGCTGTATAAACAATGTAAGGGTTCCAAATATAATGGCACCCTTCCACAATCTGTATACTCCCCAGCCTAAACATCCGTAAGATACCAACATTCCCGTAAAAGATAAGAGACTTGTGGCGGTTATGGACATTTTGTTGTAATCCATCATTAAATCCTTATATTTTTGCTGTACATTTCTCATCCCTTTTTCAAAAAAATCCACTATTCCAAAACATTTAATTGTCTGTATATTCTGAAAAGAATCTTCCTGATATGTAATGACTTCACTGCTTGCTTTTCTAAGTTCCTGACTGTATTTTCTCATTTTTGACAAAATCACCCTGGACATTAGCACTGAAACCGGTGCGCTAAGTAATGCAATAACTGCCATAGTAGGGTCATAATATAAAATAATAACCAACGCTCCTAAAAACTGTGCTCCCTTGGTAATAAGACTGGGAAACCAGCTGATAACACTGTCTGAAACAGTTTTCACATCTCCTGTAAGCCTGTTTATTAAGTCACCGCTTCTATATTCATACAGCGATTCCCAATCAGCTTCCATTACCCTGTCGTAAATTTCTGCCTGAATTTCATTATATACTTTGGTACTGATTAAAACCGTTGCCCTGCTGGTTATGGCATTTAACACGATATTTCCCATACCCATGGCAATCATCAGGGAAACAACCCATCCTATTGCCTTTGTATCGTACCCTGTTACAATGTCAATCAGGTATTTACTCATTACACTTCCTGCTAATCCCATAACAGTTGCCAAAACACCTAACACACAATAAAGTAAAATTGCTCCCCAATAGTGTTTCGCGTATTTCAGCATCCATTTTGCTTCATCTTTTACCTGAGATATATTATGTTTTTTCATTAATCTCTCCTTAACATTTATAAGACAGGCGAATGCAATTTATCTGTTAATAACCGTACCTGTTCTCTTATTTATATAATACATTTTTCCTTTAATTCTATGTCTTCCCTTTGTGTACTTCTTTCCTGTTTTGCTAAAAAGGTATGTTTTTACACTGTCACTGTAAGCCTGATTTCTTATTACGGAACCATCTCCCTTTGTCAAATATCTGTATCCCTTTACCTTAATCCAACCAGTTCTTAAAGCACCGTTACTTCCTGACAGATAATATTTCTTTTTGCCCACTGAAATAAAACCTTTTCTCATTTTTCCGTTGTTCTTGCTAAAATAATACCATTTACTGTTATGCTTTACCCAGCCTTTTACTTTCCTACCATCTTCCGTAACATAATATGTGGCACCATTTTCCTTTACAAACTTTCCCTTGTTTTGAATAGGGTTTAAACCATAATATGATACAATGGCATTGGCATCTGCCACACCTAACATTTCTCTTTTTGCCTTGGTGCTAAAAAACTTTTCACAGTCTGATTTGCTGGTAACAAATCCATGTTCAATAATTATGCTTGGGATTTTAGTTTTTACTCCGTTTCTTACTATGGAATAATAGTCTGCCCTGGCACCGTTACCGTAATACATGTCATCTGCCTTTCTCAGTAAAAGTCCCAGATTCTTTATGCCCAAATCCTTTAAATTAGCCAAAACCTGTCTGCCTAATGCCTGAGTTTCAATTCGCACATTATCATTGTATCCAGACCTATATGCCGGAAGAATCATGGCTCCGTTTCTGTGAGGATTATCATCTGCATTAATATGCATACTAACTAGAAAGTCAGCATCTAAACGCAATGCATAATTATTTCTTGCCACAAGACAATCCCCTAACTTAAGGGCACTGCAGCATCTTCCTGTATTCCTTGTCATATATACATTTATATTTTCATATTTATTTAATTCATCCCTGCAGGCATTTGCTATGTCAAGAACTACTTTTTCTTCCCTTAATCCGTTTGCCTTTGCTCCTGTATGTACACTACAATGTCCCGGGTCTAAAACCACTGTTTTAGATTTAGATGGAGATATTTTAGAAATAATACTTTCCTTTGGTATCTTAGAATTATTTTCCGGATTTTTGGTAGTCTCTTCCGGAATAACTGCTGTAGTTTCCTCTGCTGTTCCTCTTTCTGTTTCATTTGCATATGCAGTATATGTATTTTGAACTCCTCCATAAATAGCTGTTATTGCAGCTACAAGCGCTATTGTTTTTACTAACTTTCTCATTTTAGCCTTATCTCTCCTGTAATTTAATACCATTTTTCAGTCTATAATAATCTTTGCGAATTAAAGCACCATTAATAACGTACCGGCACCTATTAATACACATCCTATTGCTGATTCACTAACATAAATTATGTTTACAGTGTTTTAAGTATAACAAAAATGTCAACATAATTAAACCCGGAAGAACAAGAATAATGTCTTTTCTTCCGGGTTTTTGCATTTATTTGGTTATCTTAACTTTTTTAACTGCCGACCATTTGCCAGCATTCTTGCCATTTATTCCCCTTACCCTGAAATAATATGTCTTTTTCCTAGTAAGTTTTTTTACAGTCACTTTTAATTTAGAGGATGTTATTGTCTTTGTTTTATACTTCTTTGCCTTAGAAAACTTTTTATTTAAAGAATACTGAATCTGATATTTCTTTGCATTGCTTGCTTTCTTCCAGCTAAGAGTTACTGTCTTTTTCTTTGAATTTTTCGCACTGCTGATTTTTGCCTGACCGATTTTCTTTACAGCCGGCTTTGGTGCTGTTCCTTTTGTAAGAACCAGTTTTTCCAAATTAACAGTGTAGAAATATGAATAATATTCTCCCTTAATCTTTTGCTGTAAATCCTTTGGCAATTCTAATATTTCTTTCTTGCCCGGTACTAAAATGGCAGCCTTGCCTAATATACTGTCATCTACTATTTTAAATACGGTATATTTTATGACTCCATCAGGATGGTCATCGTCAATGTAATGTACGGTATATACACCATAGTCTTTATTATCAGAAGTGCTGTGATACATTTGCAGGTAAACCTCACTAAACAGGTCCATAAGTACCACTCCCTTAAACTGATCTATCTCCCCATCACTGTCTAATACCGTTTCATATCCTTTAGTTTCAGGCTTAATATTCTCCTGACCTTTTATAGGCTTTGCAATTAAATAAGTTTTCCCTGCCTCAATTTCTTTATTTTCCAATATTTCATACATGGAATAATAGCCTGTTTTTTCCATGTTATCATCATACTTTGCATTGCCACCATAATATTTTCCGTCTTTTTTAAACTTATCAAGCCATGCTCCTTCTGAAACATCATATGCCTTAACATTTTCCGGAATCACATGTTTTTCTTTATCCTGCTTAACATTAACCTTTTCTGAAGTCTTTCCCTTTATAGCTATGGCTTTTGTCTTATCACCATTTGAAGCCCCAATTGTTTCTATTACAGGATATCCTTTTTGTGAATACATTTCCATGTCCACGGTGCTCTCTATTGTAAGAATTCCCTTTGTTCCCTCGGCACGCATATTAATCGCTGTTTCCTGTAATTTCTGCTTATTTACCACAAGTTTTCCATCTCCTGAAATAGTAAGATTTCCACCATATCCGTCTCCCCAAATAAAGATTGACCTTACTTCATTTTCACCTTTTACGTTAATTTTAAAATCATCACCCATAATATTGGCAACTAGGTTGTACTCTTTCATTTTTACATTATTTAGTGTAAGAGTGTTGTTTTTTTCATTATATGTCACACCATTTACCTTTTCCACCTTAGCCTGTGCAAAATTGGCAAATATAAACTTGTCGGTCTTTTCCGAAATCAATCTTAAATATGACGGCAACTCTCCCTTACCCGGTCCATTGGCTCCTAACACCATCTGAGGCATCATTGTAATCAACAATGCAAGACTTAATAATAAACTTATAACTTTTTCTTTCATAACAAATACTCCTTTCACGTATGTAATATTTTTTGTTTTCGAGGACCGGTTAAATCCGGCACTCCCACCTGTATTTGTATGAATAATATCCCATAAAGTTTACTTTTTTTTAAGTTTACATATGTCTCAAATCGTTATTTTATGGCATTTTTTTGTTATTTCCACTCATAATAAAACTGAATCAGACCCACTCTGGATTTGGTACCTGTTTTCTCATTTAAGTTGGCAATATGCCTGTACAATGCTGCTCTTGAAATATATAATTCTCCTGCTATATCCTGTACACTTTTGTCGGACGTAAGAAGTTTCATCATCACCTCTTTTTCCCTTGGTGTTAAGGAAAATGTTTCTGAGAATTTTATAAATTTGTCTTTTAAATCTTCCTCCTGAGTCTCTATAGACTCTATATCCTGTCTTATGCCATTATGCATATAGTATATGAATATTGATAAACTTATTAACACAAACATAACCAATGCTACAATGCTATTAACAAAAACGCTTTTTGTTTCAAACAAATTGATGGATAATGTTCCTATAATGGCAGCACATAAATTGTTTACACCACGTCCAAGACCTGCCCAAAGTTCCATTTTTTTCATATGGAAAGACAGTTCAATAAATGCCGTAGTAAAAAATACTGCGAAAAACCCTGCTGACAGATAAAATACTATAAGACCTACCATGAATCTGCCCCCTGTCATTATAACTAATACGCAAATAGTAGATAACAGAGTCACACAGTACATAATAATACTCATATACCGTCTTTTTCCCATATCAAATAAAATACCTGCCAAAATTCCACTTACTGCCAGCAATAGTCTTGGCAGCTGTCCTATGTCAACCTTTCCTGTGGAATGGAATAATGTAACCACATTATCAAGGGTAGAAAATATACATGCCATGAACAACACCTGAAAAATCAGGGTTATAGCTGCAACTTTTGGTCTTTTGAGTATATCCTGATTTTGCCCCGTTGCTGACACAATATCTTCCGGCTTTTTTAAAGCATAACTTAAAATAACAGCCAGCCATATTATCATCATTACTGACAATACAACAGCCTCTGCCCTGTCATTGTTTATAAGATTGTTATTAATGAACTGAAGGTACAAACCTATGGCATATGAAAAACCAATAGTCTTTGCCAGACTGCCATCTTTAAACAGATTAATTGCCACAAGGTAATGGGTTAAACTGCCTATAATTCCTAACAACACAAAAATAAGGCACCCGGCAATTAATATTAAAACATATGAAAAATGCATAACTATTATCAATACACCGCCAATATACCCTGCTACTGCCAATATGCTTCCTATGTATGGCACCTTACTCTTCACACAGCCTTTAATAAAAGGGAATATGATAAATCCCAATACGCTGGCTCCTAATATGTAACTTTGTGCAATTACCACACCTTTAGAATCAGTTACATATTTCATCATGTTGTCAAACAGATACTCTGTTCCTAAAAATATAAAATTAAATAATGCCAATATAATAACGGCATAAACTCTTTTTTTATTATTAATTATTTCTCTCATTTTTTATCCTGACTTTGCTAATTACTTGATAATAGGTTAGCATAAATTAAGATAAAAAGAAATGCCGGCTACCAAAATGATAACCGACATTGTTTTATTCTTATTTAATTTTACTGTTTACCACTTCCGGCAAATATCTTATTTATAAACACATTTTGAAAATATTTACAACATCTTCTTTTGCAAGAGGTTTAAATGCATATGCCAGTCCTCCCAGCCTTACTGCCTTTTCAGCCATTACTTCAAAATGACTTTCATCAATTCCAATATCAATAAAACTGCTCTTTAATCCTAATGTTTCAAAAAGGAATTTTTCCATCATTTCAATACCTTTGTTTGCAATTTCCATTGGTGGGAGATTTTCGTCAACTCCAAATACATTTACCGCAAAATCCACATATTTTGACACTGTAGTTTCGTCAAAACAATATTTCATCCAACGTGGTGTAAGTATTGCCAGACCTAAACCATGAGTTATGTCATATATTGCTGAGAGTTCATGCTCCATTGGATGACAACTCCACGCCTGACGCTTGCCACCATCTACAAATCCGTTTATTGCCCATGAGGATGTCCACAATAGGAAGATACTACTTAACGTCTGTTTTCTGCTCTAATATATCCCATGCATCTCCGTCATAAAAAGCTGCCGCTCCAATGTATTTTGTGCAGTCAATTACAGAACCGCCACCATATGCAAGCAGTACCTTTTTTCCGTACTTACTTAATTCTTCACCTAAATGACCTAGCTGATTTTCTCCAAAATACACCTTAGTAGGTATGTCGTATACAAAATTATTCATATGAAACCTCCTCCTTATTTTTTCCTCTTAATGTGAATTTCCGGTATTGCTACATTATCATATGTGATGTACCCGTCCTTGTCTGTTTTGTCGTCCTTTTCTTCTTCCTTTATTTCTCCTGTATGGATTTCAGGAACTGCAAGGTTTTCACTTTCCACCTCATAATCACCACGTTTTTTTCTTATTTTTTTTATGAGCATTTTTATACCTCCCGAATATACATTTTCTATAAAAAGTTAATGAAGAATGTAACTACTAAACTGTTTAAGAAATCGGCGAATAAACTTCCTACCAATGGAACTAACAGATACGCCTTAACTGATGGCTCGTATTTCTCACACAATGCCTGCATATTTGCCATGGCATTAGGGGTGGCACCCATTCCAAAGCCACATACACCTGAGGATAATACTGCTGCATCATAGTCTTTTCCCATTACATTAAACACTACAAAATATGTGAAGAACAATATAAGAAGTGTCTGTCCTGCCAATAAAATCACCAGTGGAAGTGCCAGTTCTGCTAACTGCCAGATTTTAAGGGTAATCATTGCCATGCCTAAAAACAGTGAAAGGCTTATACCACCAATGTCATTTATTTCACCCATATATATGGTAAATTTTCCTGAATATTCTCCTATATTACGAATGCAGGCTGCAACAATCATTGCACCTATATATATTGGAAAAGTCATTCCTGTAAGGGACAAAAGCTCTGACACAATGGTACCTATTCCAATGGCAATGATAATCTGGAAAACTGCTGAAGGGTACATACTTGTGTGTCTCTCGTGCTTCTTCTCTTCTTCCACCAACAAGCTGTCATCTTCCTGAACAACTGTATCTAACAGCTTTTTCTTTTCTATTAAACGTCTTCCTACAGGACCACCCATTACGCTTCCTGCAATTAAACCAAATGTAGCTCCTGCGGTACATAACGTAGTGGCTCCGCCAATTCCAAAGTCTTCCAAAACCGGGCCAAAGGCTCCTGCCGTACCATGTCCTCCAACCATTGGAATTGAGCCTGTACACAATCCCACTAACGGACTTATGTTTAGCAATTTTGAAAGTCCTACTGCCAGAAAATTCTGGGATACAATTAAGGTAATAACCAATCCAAGAAATACAATCATTGCTTTTCCGCCACTTCTCAAAACCTTTAGATTTGCCTGAAAGCCTACAGATGTAAAGAAAAATACCATGCATACTTCCTTTAAAATATCGTCAAAGGTAAACTCCGCCACTCCTGTTACATAGCATATACATGTAAATACTGCAAATATTACGCCACCAATAACCGGTGCCGGAATACAAAATCTTTCTAAAAAATTAACTCTCTTTTTTAAAAATTTTCCCAACATCAGAACAAGGACAGCAACTGCCATTGTCTGATACATATCCAATTCTATCTTCATATCAGCTGTTAATTATTTCCTTTCTCTATTTTAACGTCAATGCCGCATTCTTTGTAATATTCTGCAGCACCTTTGTGAAATGGAATTGAAATTCCTTCCACAGCAGTTTTTTCATCTAAGGAAATATCCACCGGCAGTGCCAGCTGAATTTCTTCCTTCTTATCAAAAAGAATTTTAGTTATATCCTTAACTGTTTTGTCTGATAATTTATCACTTGCCAGAAGAAGTGCTTTAACAGCAACCGTTTTAACATCCTGCTTTTGTCCATTGTATGTGCCTGCCGGAATAGTATATATGTTGTATGATTTGTAAGCTGACTCAAGTTTTTTGATACTTTCATCATCTAATGACAATAGTTCAATATCACACTGCTTCGCCAGTTCACTGATTACTGTAGTGGCTGTTCCTGCTGTACAGAAAAATGCATCAATTTCCATATCTTTTAACTTGTCTGCTGCACTGGTATAATCTAACTGAACTGTTTTTACTAATCTGTCTGTAAGTCCGTAAGCCTGTAAAATCTGTTTTGCACTTTGTTCTGTTCCTGATTCCTTTTCTCCTATGCTGATATTCTTTCCCTGAAGGTCATTTACCGATTTGATGTTTGAATCCTTCCTTACAACAATCTGACATGCCTCGTCATATAATGTTGCAATGGCACTGTATCCACGGTATTTATCGCCACCTGCGAAATTGCCTTCGCCGTAGTACGCATCATTTGTCATATCATTCTGGGCAATTGCCATTTGCAGATAGCCCTTTGATAAAAGTCGGAGATTCGCCGCCGAACCGGCTGTGGTTTTTACCTGCATATCATAGCCGTTGTCCGCCTCACTCACTACTCCTGCGAAAATATCGCTAAATACATGGTATGCACCGCCGATTCCTGCCGCACCCAATCTAATACTACTACTGTCAGCACTGCACCCTGTAAGGGCAAATATCATTATAAATAAAATTATTAGTCTGTTTCTCACTAGAACACCTCGCTATGTTTTCTTGTTATTATGTATTTTATCATATAATTTGGATAAGACAAAGGGGAATGGTGGAAAGTGGGTGGGGACCAAAATTACTCTATAAAAAAATGAGATATTACCTTATAAATTTTTAGCAACATCTCATTCATATAAATTCCATTATTTATTTTTATATTGTTTCATATAGTAAATCGATTTCGTCAATTTCTTTTTTTAATCTATCTGAAATTTCATTATTAATGAATTCCTGCTTTATCTTTGCAATAAAATGTAAATCTGTAAACAAGTGTGTAATAGTGTTCAATAGACTTCCTATGTCAAGATTTTTAGGATTACGAGTTATAGCTGTATTAATAATTGTACTTGTGGATGCAATAGAATTTGAAATCAAAAGTATTTTTCGCGTTCTCACCTCAAATAAATCCTTATCCTCATTTTCTTTTCTAAACAAACCATGTGCTAAAGTGATAATAATATCAAACAACTTCATATTCTTCTTGTTCTTAACATAATCTCCCCTTTCCTAATCCTCCTATTTATTGATATTTAATCTTACCCATATATTACAATATACACACATTGTACCAAATCAGGGTGGCAGATTATGTCAACCTAACAAAAAAATTGGAATTAAAGGTAATTACTCCGATTTATAATTTCAAAGCTGATGATAACTAATTTTTCTTATTTTGAATATTAATAAACATTTTAACCTTGGAGAGGGTTTAAGCTAGCCTAAACCTTTATATTCCATACTTTTCCAAATCTACTTTACCCTCTACCACTTCCACTCCGTCTTCCATCAATCTCTTTGCCTGTTCATTTTCTCCACCAAAAGCAAAGGCTCCTGAAAGTTCTCCTTTGGAATTGACAACTCTAAAGCATGGGATATTTTCAGGGTCCGGATTTTTGTGCAATGCATTTCCTACGGCTCTTGCCATCTTTGGCTCCCCTGCCATTTCCGCAATCCTTCCATAGGTTGCCACATGCCCTTTAGGAATTTTCTTAACAGCTTCGTACATTCTTTTTGTTGGACTGTCAGTAATAATGTCGTAACTTTCGGCTATCATTCTTTTTACATCCTCATCAGGTACATTTCCATCAAGAATTATGGTATTCCAATGTTCTTTATTCTGATGATATCCCGCCACAACTGATTTATATGTCTGTCTCCAGAAATCTCTCCATTGCGGGTCAACCTTCACATTTAAATTAATAACTCCGTCTTTCTCATAAATCCAAAGAAATGCTTTTCTGCTTCCTTTTATTCTTATTAATTGCCAATTAGTATCCTTAAATGGGGTGTCCAAATATGTATTTTCAAATGTTAATCCATAAGATATTGCTTCCTGTCTTGTTTTCATAATCTTATCTGTGCTCCTTTTCATAGATGTTGTCTACACATCCACTATTTCTTTTACCACATGGATATAAACCCGATTTTCTACAGCAGTGTTTCAGTCCATTCTGTTTCCTTAAATCCAATTAACACCTCATTACCATCAACAAGCAATGGACGTTTTACTAACATTCCGTTTGTTGACAATAATTTTAATTGTTCATCCTCACTCATTGTCGGCAGTTTATCCTTAAGTTTCATTTCCTTATAAAGCAATCCACTGGTATTGAAAAATTTCTTTAAGGGTAAGCCACTTTCAGAAAACCACTTTTTTAACTCATCATATGACGGATTATTTTCTACAATATGACGTTCCGTGTACTCTATGTTATGCTCATCTAACCATTTTTCTGCCTTTTTACACGTTGAACATTTTGGATAACATATAAATAACCTTTGTTTTGTTTGCATAATTTCATCCTTTCCACACCAATTATTCCCATACATCTCACGACTTCCCCAGTCTTCCCGACTAATGCAATTATCCTTCTACATAAAGAGTGTGTACATATGGTAAGCTAATTATAAGTGCTTCATTATTTTTATAGAATTATATCATTCTTCGCCATTTATTGCCACAACTGTAAATACCGCCTTTTTCTGCTTTTCAGTCAGTGGTTTTAACATTCTCACTTCAAGCATTCTTTCAACTATAAAAGGAATATTTTCTCCCCATGTAAATGAGTTGCTATTATTGTATCTTACAAGTTTTTCCAAATGTTTGGGATATTTATGCCGGTTTGCCTTGTAGAATGTGCACTTTTTGTTTTCATTAATATAGTGTGTGGAATAAGAAAATAGGTTGGGTAGAAGTTACATTTAATCCTCTTTTTCCCTTAAATCTTCAATTAATTTGAACACTTCCGGATGTCTTTTTTTCAAATGTTCATCAAGAATATGCCTTCTTTCCTTAAATCTCTCTGCCATTTCAGGATGCTCATCCCTGATTCTTATATGTATTTCTTCTCTATGCTTTTCAAAACGTTCAGCAATGGTCTTTTCATCTTTTCCTGAAATATTAACAATCTCTTTTAGGTGTTCTTCCAGATGTTCTAACCACTCGTCCTCATCAAAAGCATCCATATGTGACCAGCTTCCGTGGAATAATTTTTCCATGTCTCCTGTTTTCTTTAACTGCTGAATCTGTAGGACAATTTGTTTTTCAATTTGTTCCTCACTTTCAGCACCATATGCCCAGACGAACTCCTGAACCTTATTGTCAGCTCTTTTTCTTGAAGCACTTCTTTCCACATTTTCCACACCGCCTTCTAAAGGATATGGTCTACCAATTCCCATGTCCTTCAAAGCAATATGGATAGTTCTTCTGACTCTTCCGTCTTCAATCATATAGCCCAGTCCCAGTTTTCTAAGCTGCTCGTTAATACTGGCAATATGCTCCGTCATATAAAATCCAATCCCCTTCTCTTCAAGGGACTTGTAAAGCATTGCCAGCCTGTCTGCCGCAGTTATGTCAATACTTCCAACACCACCTGCATCAAGAATTACTGCTTTAGTATCAGATTTAATGCTGTCTTCAATGTCACGCTGTAACACCTGAATATTTCCAAAAAACAGATTACTGCTAAATCTATAAATTACAACGCCTTCAATTGCGTGTATCTGGCTTCCTTCCTTCAAATCCCTAAAATGTCTGTGTCCCGGCTGTATTCCAAGAAAACATCTTGAAGGTTTTGAAGTCCTTATAATCATTTCCGTAAAAGAAAGAATTATGCCGATTAAAACTCCATTTATTGTTCCAAGTAAAAGCACGCCGAAAAAAGCTCCCATAAAAATTAAAAATTCAGTTCTGCTTACTTTCCACAATCTTACTGCCAGGTCAAACTCAGTTGCACCCATAAGTGCCGAAATAACTATTGCCGTCAAAATAGGAATAGGAAGATATCCGATAAATCCGGTTCCACAAAGAAGCAACACTATCATAGAAAGTCCTGCCACAATACCTGTAAGCTGAGTTTTTGCCTGATATTGTTCACCCATTGCCGTACGGGAAACTGAACCGTTAATAGGGCAACATCCTGTAAAAGCAGCCATAAAATTACCTAGGGAAAATGCAAAAATCTCCTGATTATCATTTATTCTGTAATTATTTTTTTGAGCAAAACTATTCTCTGCCAACAAAGTTTCAGCCATAATTACTACTGCCACCGACAAACTGATAGTAATAGTCTGCTGAATTGGAATAGCCGAGAAATCAGGAATACTCCACTTTGGAAGTCCCGGCTCTACTGCATTTAAAGTCTTAATTCCCCAATCTC